>NZ_QQNA01000191.1 GCF_003346515.1 Streptomyces corynorhini | reverse complement strand
GTGACCCTGGCCGAGGGGCTCAGCGCCTTCCGCGCCGCGGCCCTCGCCGGGCTCGGCCAGGAGAGCGCCGCGGGCTCCGGCGGGGCCGCCGACGCCGCGCGCGGCGAGGTGGCGGACAGCGCATAGCTTCATTCGGCCCCACTTCCTGGCAGCGACACGTTACTCTCCGCGCAGAGCAGTTGTGCGGAAGCCGTGAACAGATTGTTGCGCACCAGAGAATGTTGTCAAATGGCAACTGTCACTTCTATCGTGGTGCCGATGTTCTCCTCTCCAGCCTCGAAGGAACTCTGTGCAACCTCCTCACAGCGCAGGTCAGGCCATCGGCCTGGCCAAGAGACAGATCGGCGACGACGCCGTGGTCGTCGCCGTCAGCGGTGATCTCGACATCGAGAACATCACTCCCCTCGGTACCGCGCTGGCCGAGGCGGGGGCGAGCGTCACCGGCCCGGTCGTGGTGGATCTGTCCCGCGTCGACTTCGCGGACTCCACCACGGTGAACCTGCTCCTGCGGGCCCACGGCTCCCTGGGGCCGAGACTACGCCTGGCCCAGCCGTCGGCCTTCGTCCAGCGCCTGTTCGCGGTCATCGGACTCGAACAGGCGTTTCCCGTGTACGGCACGGTCGAGGACGCGCTCGCGGCCGACGGCGGCGGCGAGCGGCGGGTGGCGGGCGACGAGGGCGCCGCGCGGGGCGAGGGCTCGCACGGCGGGGGATGACGAGGCACGGACGAACGGACGCCACTCAGGACTCTTCAGCCTCGATCCCGGGGGTACACGACGCTGGAGAGATCGTGGCAACGACGTCCAACCCAACGGGGTGAGCCCTATGCACCACTCGCTCAGGAGCGACAGCGATTCCGACACCGTCCTCGGCAACGGCCGGACGGAGTGGGCCTGCCGACCGGAGCTGGCGGCCGAGGCCCGGGAGGCGACGGACGGATTCCTCGACGGTCTGTGCCCCGAGCCCTCCGACCGCACCCGGCAGAACCTGCTCCTGGTCGTCTCGGAGCTGGTCACCAACGCACTGCGGCACGCCGGTGAGGTCACGTCGCTGCGGCTGCGCGCGGACCGCCGCAGCCTGCAGATCGAGGTCCGCGACCCGAGCCCGGCGCTGCCGCTGGACCGTACCCCCGACCTCACCGGCAGGTCCGGCGGGTTCGGCTGGCCGATGGTCCAGCGGCTGGCGGACGGGGTCACCGTCCGCCCGGCCTCCGGTGGCGGCAAGATGATCCTGGCGGTCCTCGTACGCTGAGAGGCCGCCGGGTGACGGCCGCGCGCCGCCCCGGCGCGGTCGTCAGTCCGCGTACGCCTCCAGTTCGGACAGCTGTCCGGCCGGCCAGCCGGTGTTGGCGGTGAAGGTCAGCCGCAGATAACGGGCCTGGGTGCCGTCCAGGGCGACGGTCGCCCTGTTGCCGCTCGACGGATCGAAGGTGTATCCGGCCGCGCCCTTGAGCGTGGTGTAGGACGTGTTGTTCGTACTGCCCGACACGCTCAGGGTCTGGGTACGGGTGGACCACGCCGCCGCGGGCGGCAGCCTCAGCACGAGACGTTTCACCGCCCGCGCCGAGCCGAGGTCCACGGTGATGGACTGCGGGAAGGCGTGGTTGGTGCTCTCCCAGTAGGTGTTCGCGTCGCCGTCGACCGCGTTGGCCGGGCCGTACACGTCCGCGTGGCCGGAGTCGGTGACCGGGCGGCCCTGGGCGAGGTTCCCGTTCGCCGGGGGAGTGGTCGGCGGATCGGTCGGGGGTGTGGTCGGCGGGTCGGTGGGTGGAGTGGTCGGCGGGTCGGTGGGCGGAGTGGTGGGGCCGCCCGGCACACCGCCGTTGGTCCACACCGGGTCGGGCCAGGTCCCGGTGCAGGCGGGCGGATCCGCGTACCAGCCGGAGTTGCCGGTGCCCCGGGTGATCTGGAAGCCACTGCCCACACAGTTGTGGATCGGGTTGGACTGGGCGAGGTGGGTGGCGGTGACGTTGGTGAACGACGCCGTGCCGGGGGCCTGGATCTGGAGCGCGTACGTACCGGCGCCGTCGATCCTGATGTTGTTGAAGCGCAGCCCGTTGGTCGCGCCCTCGATGAGATGGATCGCGGCGTAGGAGCTGTCCAGGATCTCGCTGTCGGTGATGTCGAGGGTGGCGTTGACCGGTTCGTTGAGCCCGCTGAACCACATCGCGCCGACTCCGAAGCGCCAGTTGTAGTCGTTGTTCCCGGTACGGATGAGGGTGTTGCGCGCGGCGGTGATCGTGCCGGAGACCGCCGTTCCCTGACCGGAGTTGACGCCCGGGTAGCGGTTGGCGATGTGCAGGCCGCCGCCGTTGGTGACGGTGTCCGCCATGACGTTGTCGGAGAGGGTGATGTCCTTGCCGCCGTACGTGACGATGTTGTTCGCCAGGATCGGCAGGATCACGGTGTTGAACGTGAACTTGTTCTTCACGTTCGGGACGTTCTCCGCCCACATGGCCAGACCGTCGTCACCGGTGTTGCGTACGAAGGTGTGGGTGACCGTGGAGTTCGTGACGCCGTAGTGGAAGTTCACACCGTCGGCCGTCTGGTCCAGGATCCGGCTGTTCCTGATGGTGAAGTTGTTCATCGGGCCGTCCATCCAGGCGCCGCACTTGGTGTGCTGCATCCAGACGTTGTCCACCACCGAGTCCGACATCGCGCCACCGATGGCGTTGACCTGGTCCTCGTCCACGCGCTCGCGGATGTCGCCGATGATCGCGAAGTCCCGGAGCGTCACCTGGCTGCTGCCGCCCGCCGAGGCGTACTTGCCGTACACACCGACGGCCTTCTTGCGGTCGACCGGGTCGCGTCCGGTCAGCACGCTGTACCAGGGGCCGGCGCCGCGCAGGGTGACCTTGTCGACCACGATGTGGTCGCGTACCTGGAAGGTGCCCTTCGGCAGGTAGACCTCCTTGCCCTGGGCACGCCCCGCGTCGACCGCCGCCTGGATCCTGGCCGTCGAGTCGGCGGCGCCCGTCGGGTCAGCGCCGAAGTCGCTCACCACGTCCAGCGCGCCCGAGGGCTTGCCGATCTCCGCGGCGACCTGCTCGAAGTCGGCCAGGTCGAGGGTGAACGTGGGGGAGGCGGCCGTCGAGGTGACCTGGAGCCTGACCTTCGTACCCGTCGGCAGGGTGGAGCCGAACATGGTGCGGGTCTCGTCGTAGAAGTGGTGCGGGTTGGTGTCGCCCGGGTTGTTGTTGAAGGGGTAACCCCCGTAGAACCAGCCGTACTTGGAGGTCACGGGCAGGCTCTTGAGCGAGCTGCCGTTGACGCGCAGGTCCAGACTCGCGTCCCGGCCGGTCCCCGCCGCGTTGTCCGGCAGCGAGTAGCGCAGCGACATCGCGTTCGCGGGTGCGGTGAGGGTGAACTCCACGTACTCGCCGACCGCGTCGAGCGTCACGGCCTGCCGCCCCGACGCTTCCGAGGCCAGCGATCCGTAGAGCCGGTCGGGGCCGATCAGGGTGCCGTTGGTGGCGGCGTACTCCGCCTCCTGTTCCCGGAACGGTACGGACGCGCCCTCACCCCTCGCCGGCGAGGGGTGAGGGCGCGTCCGTACCGTTCCGG
>NZ_QQNA01000190.1 GCF_003346515.1 Streptomyces corynorhini | reverse complement strand
CCGCGAAGGACCGCCGCGAAGGGGCGCGCCAAGGACCGGATGCTGCCGCCCCGCGCGCGGGGCTACTGGGCCGGTTGCCGCGCCGCCCGCATCAGCAGATGCCCCCGGCGGAACCGTTCCCCCTCAAGCGGCTCACGCAGCATCCGGCCGACCTCGGTGAACCCGGACTCACCGGCCAGCGCCGCGAGATCGTCGATCGGCCACCGGTAGGCGGTCGTCACCTTGTGGTCGAACGCCGTGACCGGCGCCCCCTCCGACTCGAAGAAGCCGAGCAGGAGCACTCCGCCGGGCGCGAGGACCCGCCGGAACTCGGCGAAGTACGGGGGCACGTCCCGCGGCGGGATGTGAATGAGCGAATACCAGGACACGACGCCTGCCAACTGGCCGTCGGCCAGGTCCAGAGCCTCCATGGAACCGACCTCGAACCGCAGGTCCGGATGGGCCTCGCGCGCGAGATCGATCATCACCGGCGACAGGTCGACGCCGAAGACGTCCGTCAGCCCCAGATCCCGCAGATACGCGGCGACAGTCCCCGGCCCGCACCCCAGCTCGGCGACGCGCCCGGAACCCGCGGCCCGCACGGTCTCGGCGAACGCGGCGATCATCGCGCGGTCCAGCGGAAGCCCGTCGAGCGCGTCGCGGAACAACTCGGCGTAGCGAACGGCGATGGCGTCGTAGGCGTCGGCTGTCGCGCGGTGGTACGAGAGGGGTTCAGTCATAAGCGAGGACCTTAGAGCGTGCCTCACGCTCCTGGCGCATGGTTTCAGGGCGTTCGGGCACATCCGGGTGGACCGGGCACATCCGGGTGGACCGGGGAGGCGGCCGGACCACCCGACCGGGCGAGACCCTTTTCGAGGTCCGATGCAACCAGCCGACCTCACCGTGACGTTTATACGCAGAGGCCATTCACACCCCACGGGCCTCTCCAGTACGTCCGTTCCACCCAGCAATGCAGAGATGGAGCATCTCCTCTTGACCGCCAAGATACTGACCAAGCGCAGGACCGTGGCCACCTTCGCCGGTGGCGCGCTCCTCGCGCTCTCCCCCCTGGTCACCCAGACCGCCGTCGCCGCCGAGCCCGAACTCACGGTCGCCGCCAAGGGCGCCGCCCTGCTGGACGGCGACAGCGGCAAGACGCTCTACGGCAAGGACGCGGACACCGCCCGCCCCATGGCCAGCACGACGAAGATCATGACGGCGTACGTGGTACTCGACAAGGGCGCCGACCTGGACCTCCAGGTGCCCGTCAAGCAGGAGTACCGCGACTACGTCACCGAGCACAGCACCAGCACGGCGGATCTCCAGACCGGCGACAAGCTCACCGTCCGCCAGCTTCTCTACGCGGCGCTGCTTCCCTCCGGCGCCGACGCCGGCTTCGCCCTCGCCGACACCTTCGGCACCGGCGACACCATCGCGGCGCGGACCGAGTCCTTCGTCTCCCAGATGAACGAGAAGGCCGAGGAACTGGGCCTCCCGAAGACCGAGTTCGACTCGTTCGACGGTACGGGCAGCGACTCCAGCACCCCGACCGAGCTGGCCGAGCTGGCCCGGCGCGCCATGGAGAACGACACCTTCCGTACGGTCGTCGCGACCAAGCAGTACGAGGCCGAGGCCCCGGCCGCCAACGGTCGCACGCGGTACTACACCTGGAACAACACGAACCAGCTGCTCGGTTCGTACGACGGCGTCATCGGCATCAAGACCGGCTCGACGACCCCCGCGGGCGAATGCCTCGTCTTCGCGGCCACCCGCGGCGACAAGACCCTCGTCGGCACGGTCCTGAACAGCACCGACCGGTACGGCGACGCGGCGAAGTTGCTGGACTACGGGTTCGGTTCGGACATCGCGAAGAACATGAAGCTCCGCAAGCTCCCGGCGAACTCGCAGCGCGACTGATCCCGCTCCGGTTCCGACCGACACGTCCGGGCGTCCCCGAAACCTCCGGTGACGCCCGGACACCGTGCCACTGGCTCCCCGGCTGCGGGAGGCGGGTACGTGGCGGTGGCCGTGCCCGTGAGCGTGATCCAGGGCTCGTGTTTATGCGACATCGCGCATAGTCGCGTTCGTGCATGGACGCTCGTGCGTGCCCCGACGTACCGTCAGGAGCAATCGGGCTCAACAGGTCCCATCGCGACAGGGGTTGGCATGGCGCGCGAGGCGTAACAGCGACCTACCGGTAACGGTAGCGACCATTGCAATCCGGATTCTCGACGTGACCGATCGGCCTAATCCGCTGGATGGTGCGCCTGATTTCTGGCTTCTGGACAGGTCGACAGTCGTGCTCATGCACTATGCGGAGGACGGAACGCAGACGGGCCGCGAATTGCATGAGGGCGATCCTGCCCCATTCCTCGAATATCAGCGCGTCGCGGTAGCTGAATCGGTGCCGTTCAGGGAGTACGTTCAACGGTGGCCATCGAGCCTGACCAGTTAGACCAGTCTGGCCGCGAACTAGCGGCTGTGATCAAGCGGCTACGCCGGCAAGCCGGGCTCTCAGGAGTCCGGCTTGCCGTGCATTGCAACATGTCTCAGTCGAAGATCAGTAGGATTGAAGGCAACAAGTCTCGCCCCTCTCTGCTTGATGTGGAACAGATCCTTCGTGCACTGAATGTTGCACCAGCAGTCGCAGCAGAGGTGATGGCGCTTGCGCGAATTGCCCAGACGGAGTGGCAGGACGGCAGGGCGCTGCGGCGCAAAGGACTTGACAAGAAGCAACTTCAGCTGGCCGGACTGGAAGCATCCTCGAGCACGTTTCGCTACTTCTTGTTATCCATGATTACGGGCTTGCTGGCAACGCCTGCTTACGTGCGGGCAAGCCTTGGCGGCAGCCCTTCGGAGCAGCAAATAAAAACGGTTTCTCTTAAGCTGGAGCGGCAGCGAGTTCTGTTCGATCGATCGAAAAAATTCACATTTCTGTTGACTGAGGCGGCTGTTCGCTATCCATTGATTCCTCCGGATGAGCTTGCCCTGCAGATTGATCACCTCGTCTCGCTGAGCAAGCAGCCAAATATTCGAATCGGCGTTCTTCCCATGGGTACCTACCTGGGGTCCGGGGCACTCAATACGTTCACCATCTATGACGAGGTCATAGCCACGGCTGAACTTGATCTCGGGGCGATAGTTTTCCGGGATGGGCGCGACGTGAATGATCTCATTAAGAGGTTCACCAGGTACGAAGAGAAGGCTACATTCGGTGCGGACTCGCGTGCGCAACTGGCAGAATGGGCGGAAGGCTGCCGCAGTGATCTTTAGTCGATCACGCGCATAAACCGTCACCCTCCCCGGCTGGTGGAGGATTATTTTTCGTGAGGCGGGGTTCGTGGAGACCTGGGCGTGACCTGTATCCCGCGACAGAGGTTTGGTTCAGCAAAGCAGGCGTGCGACACGCTTGCCTCATCGAAAGAGTATGCGTGAAGCGAATCGTTGCTCGAATGTGGAAGCTCATTCGCGGCCCTCTGCAATGGCGTGTCCTGTGGTTCGCTCACGCCAAATTCATGATCGGCGTGACCGGCGTAGTGCGGAACGAGGTGGGCGAAACCTTCAAATGATGGCTGTCATCACCATGTACGGGCCGATGGAACGCCGGAGTCCCGAGCGCCCCGCGTTGGCCCTTCTGGACCTGCTGCGCGCGTACGCCCATGACTGCCTCCACTACGGATCGCGTCGCCGGTACGTGGACATGCGCGGCGTGCCCGTACGGACCCAGTACGGGATCAACTACCGCCGGGCAACCGGACAGTCCTACTCGGCCGCCGATCAGCGCGGAACTCCGCATACGCGAAATCTCGGAATCGTCATGGAGGGTGCGTGCGACAGAGAGGCACGCGCCATCACCCGGCAGACGGCAGAGCGCTTCGGCGTGACAGAACCCTCGGACGCCCTCGGCGCACTTTCCTTCCGGGACGTGACGGGCACGCTGACCGAGGGGGACGCCGGGCGCGCGGTGGACCTGCCGGAGGGCGAGGAGCAGACGCGATACGCGGCGGCCCTCAGCGGCTACGAGAGGGGTGTCAACCGCCGGTACTCGCGCTTCCTGGATGAGTTCGCCCCTGGAGAAGGGGGTGAGTGCCACACGCGTCTGCTCGCGGCCATCGTCAGCGGCGACGTGAGGGTGCTGGGGGCATGGCTTGACGAGCGGCACGGCCCCGGAACGTTCACGGGTCTGTTCCGAACTCCCGGTTACTTCGCGCCCCTGGCCTGACCGCGTTGGCGGCCTCTCCGGGACGGTTCGTGTGTCCTCAGTCCCGCTCCGCGCACCTCGTGACACATGAGCCTCGTGACACGTGAACCTCGGGACACATGAACCCGTGCCGCATGAACCCCGTGTACGTCCGGCCCGGAGGGACGGCCCGCTGCCTCGCGAGGTGTAAGTCATCGATTCGGCCTCGCTGTTCAGACGGGAGGAGCGGGCGTGCGACCTCCGCCTGAACGCACGGTGGGACCCGGCATGAGCGCAAGCGAAGGCGGCGCCCGGCGGGCCCCGTTACCTGTGGCCGGCCCTGTGGAATGCCCTGTGGGACCGCTCGGACGTCCCGCGCCGGTCGCGGTGCGAGCTGCTGATCACGCTGACGACGGGAGATCACGTACAGAGCCTGCTGGACGTGCTTCCCGACGACTTCGCCCCGCTGCCGAGGACGACCTCACGGGAAGAGGGGATGTGTCAGCCAACCCCTTGGCCCTGTTCCCTCGGTCAGGGAGTGGCTACTGCGGGAGGACGAGGGCTCGGGTCGGCCCTGACAGGTTCTTCTGCCTTGACGGCGGTGGTGAAGGTCGCCCAGGCGGGTGGGGTGAGGTGGAGGAGAGGGCCGGTGGGGTGCTTGGAGTCGCGTATGGCGACGGTCGTGGGTATGTTCCGGGCGACTTCGACGCACGCGTTCTCAGGGTTGCCCCCGCTGTAGCTGGATTTGAAGAACTCGTAGTTGGGCACGCGACTACAACTCCTCGATGATTGCGCTGATCAGTGTGTGGGAGTCGCGCTGTGAAAGGGCTTGCTGTGCGAGTCGTTCGAAGAACTGCCCATGCCGTTTGGCATCCGACTCTCCCTCAAGCCAGACGGCTGACGACGCGGTGTCCATGTGCACGACATCGAGTGCGCCCACTTCCGCGAACGAAATGATGTTGAAGGCGATGCCCATGGCCGGGTGGGCACCTGCGCTGTAAGGCACCACCTGCAGCTTCACGTTGGAGCGCTTGGACATGTCCAGCAGGTGCGACAGCTGTTCTTTCATCACATCGCCACCACCGACGGTTTGACGCAGCACTCCTTCATGAAGGACTACCCATAGTTCGAGCGGTCGTTCGCCCAGCAAGCGTGCCTTTCGGGCCATCCTGGCCTCGACGAACGGCTCGATCTTGGCGGGGTCGGGCCATGCGCCGCTTCCCAGGGCAAGGGCTCTCGCGTAGTCCGGTGTTTGCAACACGCCAGGTAGGACGGTGATTTCCCACGCGCGAATCTGGGTGGCGATGTCCTCCAGCGCCACGTACTCGACCAGGGATCGGAGATCGGCGTAGTAGTCCCACCAGCCCTTCGCCTTGCGGCGATCGCGGTCCACGGCCGCCAGTTCCAGTAGCCGTCCTATGACTGCCTCGTCGCGCTCCCCGTAGAGGTGGCACAGCGCACGGATGTCCGGGTCGCGCATCGGAACCAGCCCGCGTTCAATCTTCGCGACCTTGGCCACCGACGCGGTCAGCGCCTTCGCTCCGTCCGCCTGCTTCAGTCCCAGTTGCTCACGCATGCGCAGCAGTTCGCCGCTGAGCCTGCGCCCGAGAACGGTCGAGACCGACTTGCCGCGATCGGGATTCGTGCCGCCCACCCCGCTCCTCCCTCTCGTTGAGTCGCTTCATCTTGGGCCCTACGGCGCGACGAACTCAACTTGTACATAGATTTCTATGTCTCGCCATCTTGATGTCAGACTGAATCTCGCATTACGGTGAGTGCGTAACCGCTCGCACAGCGGAACCGCCCAGCGGAAGTGCACCGCCCCGCCCTGCCCAACGGCAGCCGGGGGCCCCGGTATTGCCACCGCCGCGCCATCCGTCCGTACGGGCAGCCCCCCGACCGCACATGGAGGTGCGCGTCCATGGCCTCAGACCGTGAAAACCCCGAGCCCTGCCCCGAGCCCCGCCCCGAGCCCGTGCTCCACGAGGACCGGCTGAACTACACCCCCGTCGCAGGCAGCGTCACCCTCGCTCGGCACCGTGCCGCGCGGCTCATCGCCGAGTGGGGGCATCCCGAACTCGCCTGGTCCGTCGCGCTGGTGGTGAGCGAACTCGGCACGAACGCCCTGAAGCACGGCACCGTCCGTGGCCGGCTCTTCCAGGTGCGCAGCGTCCTGCGGCCCAGCGGGCTGCGCGTCGAGGTGAGCGATCCGCGTGGTGAGCGGCTGCCGCTCGCGCGGAGCGCGGCCGACGACGCGTGCTTCGGGCGGGGGCTGAG
Source organism: Streptomyces corynorhini (assembly GCF_003346515.1). GTDB lineage: Bacteria > Actinomycetota > Actinomycetes > Streptomycetales > Streptomycetaceae > Streptomyces > Streptomyces corynorhini. The sequence continues at coordinate 12,349 of NZ_QQNA01000190.1, read as the reverse complement.
CATCGTGACGCAGGTCGCGGACCGTTGGGGGACGGAGCCCCGGACCGTCGGGAAGACGGTGTTCGCCGAGTTCGACGTACGTCGTGGCGTCGGGACCGGCAGCGTCAACCGGGGCGGGGGCGGGGCGGGGTGATCGAGCCCGTGACCGATCAGCGGCTGTGGGGCGTGGTCGCGCTCGCCATCAGCTTTCTGGTGCTCGTGGTGTCGGTGCTGTGGGCGTCGTCGTACGACCCGCAGGAGGAGGCGCGTGCCCTGCTGCTGGAGGCTGAGTCCGACGCGGGGGCGGCGCCGGACACCGGCTCGGGCCCGTCGTACTCGTACACCTGCCACTGCCACCGCGCGCCGGTGCTCGTGACCGTACGCGCGGCTCAACTCCCGCGCCGTCGTGGGTGGGGCAGATGGTGACTACGGCTACGGCTACGGCTCCGGGCTGCGGCTACGGCTTCGACGCGACGTTCTTCTCGATCGTGTCGAGGATCCGGCCCGCGCCCGAGTAGCCGATGCCCAGCATCCACAGGTTGTCGTCGACCTTGAACGCCTTGTCGTTCTTCACGGCGTCGATGTTCTTCCAGAGCGGACCGCCGGTGATGTCCGTCTCCTTGGCCTTCTTCGGGTCTCCGTAGGTGGAGTAGAAGAGGACGTCGGCGTCGGCCTGGTCGATCTGCTCGGGGCTGACGTCGACCGAGAAGCCGTCCTTGTCCTGGTTGGCGGGCCGGCCGACCTGGAGGTCTTTGAAGAGGGAGCCGACGAACGTGTCGTTCAGATAGAGGCGCGTGTCGGCGCCCTCCACGAAGCGTACGAAGCCGACCTTGGTCTGTGCCGCCTTCGCCGGGCCGCCCAGCGCCTCGGTCACCCGCTCGACGTGAGCGGTGTAGTCGGCGACGACCTGCTTGGCCTCGGTCTTCTTGCCGAGGGCGTCGGCGTGCAGCGCGAAGTTGGCCCGCCACGGGCCGCCGGTGGACTCGGAGAAGACGGTCGGGGCGATGGCGGAGAGCGACTTGTAGCTCTTCTCGTCGCGTACCTTGCTGCTCAGGATGAGGTCCGGCTTGAGGGCGTTGATGGCTTCGAGGTTGGGTTCGGCGATGGCCCCGACCGGCTTTGTCCCCTTGAGCTTGTCGGCGGGGAGGTAGGCGGAGAAGGGGGCCTTGTCCGCGACGGTGGTGGCGCCGACGGGGGTGATCCCCAGGGTGACGGCCGAGTCCAGCGAGTCGGTGTCCAGGACGACGACCCGCTGGGGCACGTTCTGGACCTGGACGTCGCCCATGGCCGTCTTGACGGTGTGCGTACCCCCGCTGCCCGCGCCGCCGGGGGTCTTGCCCTTGGCGGCCGGGGACTCGTCTTCGCTGCCGCACGCGGTGAGCGTGACGACGAGCGCGGTGGCGACGGCGGCGGCGGCCAGGGCGATGCGGCCGGTGAAGGTTCTGGGCACGGTGGGGCCTCCCTGACGGCAGCCCGGACTCTCCCGGACCAAGTAAGGCAAACCTAATCTCCGCGCCGCCCGCGCAACAAGCCACTTTGGGGTGAAGGCCGCGTGCGGAACGGGGCGTTGGACCGTTCCGGATGGTCTGCTGGCGAGGCGGGAGACGCGGGAGACGCGGAAGCATGGCCTGGTACGGCGGCGGTCCTGGCCTCGCCCGCGAGCGCGGCGGCATCGACCACGAGCGGATGGCGCAAATGCCGGGCCACGGCCACGAGATGCCGCCGGATGACGCATCAGGGTCGAGCCACACCGTGTGCACCACGTACCTGGTTCCCGCCGCGGCCAAGGACGTACTGGTCCCCTGGTCGGAAGACGACGGCGGGCCCTCCATCTGGACCTTCCCCACCGGCTGACTCATCCCGTGTTCACCCGCTTCATCTTCGGCACGCGAAGAACGCGCGAAGAACGCGCGAAGAACGGGAGAAGAACGTGATGGGATGGCGCCGTGAGCCGGGCCGCAGAGGACACCAACCGCCGCATGCTCAGGGCGCGGGACGCGATGGACCGCGACTACGCGCGACCGCTGGACGTCCCGGCGCTGGCGCGGATCGCGCACGTGTCACAGGCGCACTTCACGCGTACTTTCCGGGCCACGTTCGGTGAGACGCCGCACCGTTATCTGCAACGGCGCCGCATGGAGCGGGCGATGTTCCTGCTGCGGGAGACCGACCGCAGTGTGACGGACATCTGCTTCGAGACCGGCTTCACCAGCCCCGGCACCTTCAGCCGCACGTTCCGCGCCATCGTCGGCCGGTCACCTCGGACGTACCGCAAGGAGGCGAAGGCCGTGAGCGTGCCCACGTGCTTCACGATGGCGTGGACCCGCCCGAGCGCCTGACCGTCAGACCGCTCGGCCGGGCCGTCGCGCCGCCGGGCCGTCGCGCCGCCGGGCCGTCGCGCCGCCGGGCCGCCGCGCCGTTCCTCCGCCCGCCGACTGAGCAGTTTCGGATAAGTTCTCGCCCCGGCCGCCCACTAGCGTGAGTTCCATGTTCAATGCCATCACGCAGTCACAGATATACGTCCTCGACCAGGACCGGGCCCTCGACTTCTACGTCGGCAAGCTGGGCCTGCACGTCACCGCAGACGTCGAGTTGGGCTCCATGCGCTGGCTGACCGTCAGCCTTCCCGGCCACCCGGAGCGCCAGATCCTGCTGGAGAAGCCCGGCGCTCCCGCGATGTCGGAGGAGACGGCGGAGCAGGTGCGCGAGCTGGTGACGAAGGGGGCGATGGGCGGCTGGCTCATCTTCACCACCAGCGACTGCCGCAAGACCTACGAGACGCTGCTGGAGCGGGGAGTGGAGTTCACCGAGGAACCGACCGAGCGCCCGTACGGGATTGACTGCGGCCTGCGCGACCCCTTCGGCAACCGAATCCGCTTCACCCAGCCGAAGAGCTGAGGCCCCGGACGGCAGAGCCGAGACTCCGGGCGGCAGACCTGGGACCCCAGCCGAAGAGCTGAGGCCCCGGACGGCAGAGCCGAGACGAGACCGCCCCGGACGGCGCAGGTGATCAGCGCGTGCGCGGGCGTGGGCGCGTGCGGGTGCGCGGGCGCGGGCCCGGCGGCGCGTTCTCGGAGTTCTCCCGCGTCCGCGTGGGCTCTGTCGTGTACAGCCGGTAGAACACCGCAGCCGTCGTGCACGCCGCCACGAACAGCCCGAGCCCCGACGACGAGAAGACGCTGTGCCCGGAGAGGCACATGAGGAAACCGATCGACGCTCCGGTCACCGCGCCCCAAGCCGCGGCGCGCAGTTCGCGCGGCAGGGAGTGCTGTACGAGGAGAAGCCCCACGAGCAGCGCGACCAGCACCGCTCCGGAGACCAGCGCCAGCGCGAGCTGGCCGTTCGTGGCGGGGCCGCCGTCGCGTGCGATGGCCGCCGCGTAGGCACCGTAGACGATGCCGAGGAGGAGCGGCAGCCCCAGCGCGAGCGGCGACAGCCGTCGGCGTGCGCCGTGCGCGACGGCAGGCGTGGCACCGCGCGCGACGCCGTACGGGGCGCGCGGCGCGGAGGCGTGCGCCGGGGGGTCGTACCGTGAGGCGCCCTGCGGTACGGTCCCGCGCCCGGGGGCCGCGGTCCGGTGCGGCGCGGTCCGGTGCGGCGCGGTCCGGTGCGGCGCGGTCCTGTGGGGGGCGTGCAGCCACGAGGCGCGGTGGCGCGGCGGCGTCCGTACGGGTGTGGCCATGGTGGGGAACTCCTTCCCTACGCCCCCGCTTCCCCCCTCTTCACCTCTCAGGTCTTCTCTCCAGGGCACACCCGGCACCCACGCACGTCAACCCCAACGCCCACCGCCCTCACCGGGTCGGCGGCGCCCCGCTCGCGTCCGCCGCGTGCGCGCCATCCCCTTGAGAGGTGCGGACCTCTCGGATCTCTCGCCTCTCGCGTCTCTCCTTCGCTCCCCTGCCCTCGACCCCGTCCTCCCCGTCCTCCCCGGATCCTTCGTCCGGTTCCTCGCGCCCCTCGCCGTCCCCTTCTCCGGCCGGTTCTCCGGCCGGTCCCGCGCACCCCAGCGTGGCCTCGCGCGTCCTGTCGGCCCTCTCCACGACCCTGATCGTCCTGCTGGCCGTCCTCACCCCCGTCAGCGCGGTCGCGGCCTGGTCCGATCTGGAGATCGGCGACACGGGCCGCTTCGTCGCGACCATGGCGCCGCTCGACGCCGACCCCCACGTCCAGCGGGCGGTCGCCGACCGGATCACCGACGAGGTCATGGCCGAGGTCAAGGTCGGCCCGCTCCAGCAGGCCGTACGTAACCTCCTGCACGACGCCGTGCTGTCCTTCGCGACCACCGACGCCTTCAAGAACGCCTGGCGTACGGCCGTCCGTGCCGCCCACTCCGCCGCGCAACAGGTCCTGAGCAGCGGCGGCGACACGGTCACGATCGATCTGGCGCCCATCACCGAAGAGGTGAAGAAGCAGCTGATGGCCGACAACGTGCCCTTCTCCGACCGGATCCCCGTACGGCACGCGGACGACATCACCGTTCTGGAGGCCAACGGGCTCGGGGTCTGGCGCGATGTCGCGCAGTGGCTCAGGGCCGCCGGGATCTGGCCGGCGGCCGGGACGGTGGTGGCGGCGGTCGCGGCCGTGCTGTTCGCCGGGCGCGGCGGGCGGGCGCGGGCGCTGATCGGCGTCGGTTCCGCGTGCGCGATCGGCGCGGGGCTGCTGGTCGTCGCGGTCGCCGTGGCGCGCGGCTCGATCCTCGCGGACCTGCCCGACGACGGCGACCGGGCCGCCGCCCGCGCCATCTACGACGCGTTGACCATGTCGCTCCGGACGGCTGCCTGGTCCCTGCTGGCCGCCGGGCTCGTGCTGGCCGTCGGCACGTGGGCCACCGGGCGGCTCCGGGGTACGTGGCACGCCAGGACCCGCTCAAGCGGAGGGTGAATCCGCAGGTGGGAAGGGGGACACGCTGGGTTTTACTGAATCTTTATACCGATACCGCCCGGTCGAATGTCCCTTTTGTTCCATCGGGAGCACCATGGTGGTTATGAGCCAGAACACAGCACACAGGCCCCCCACCACAGGCACGGGCATGGGCACAGGCACCACCACTGGCACAGGAAGGGGCATGAGTACGTCCGGTACCGGCACCGGTTACGGCGCGGGAACCGGCGCGCATGCCGAGCGAAAGGCCGCCTGGGCTGTTGGCGGCAGCATCCTTGCCGGTGTCCTGCTGCTGGTCACAGGGGCGACCAACATCCTCCAGAGCATCACGGCGATCCGAAGGGACTCCTTCCTCAACGGCGTCTCCGGGTACGCCTACCGGTTCAACATCACCTCGTGGGGCTGGATCCACTTCGCGATCGGCGTTCTGCTCGTCGTCACGGGTCTGGCGCTTCTCGCGACGCGCCACAAGTGGGCCAGGTACCTCGGTATAGGCATCGCGGCGCTGAACCTGGTCGCGCAGTTCATGTACCTGCCGTACCAGCCGGTCTGGGCGGTCGTGGGCATGGCGCTGTCGGCGTACCTCATCTGGGCGCTGGCCACCGAGCGGGGCGGACTCGGATCCGGTGTCAGAACCTGACGCCCACCGTGGTCCACGCCACCTGAAGCCAAGCCACTTCCCCCACTTCCCCCACTCCACTCCACTCCACTCCAACGGAACACACCCCCACCATCCGATCCGACACACGTATGCGTATACGGGAGCAGCGGCCGACGTCGCTGGTCCCGTATACGCATACGTGTGTGTACGGGGGCCTTGTACGGGGCCTTGTACCGGGCCCTTGTACGGGAGACGTTGTACGGGGAGGCCCTTCCCGCCCTTCCCGCCGTTCTCGCTCCTCCGCACGCAACTGCCGTTCGCCGCGCCGCGTCTGACCCGAAAGACGATGAGAGGGTCAGGTCGCCAAGGCCGTAGCGGCCCGCCGAGCGAGAGGCACTTTCCCTTGAATGCCCAGGATCCCGAGCTGCCGCCCACGGCGCAGGCCCCCACCGCGCACGTCTCCATGGAGCGGGCAGAGCGGGCACCTACCGCGCGCCCGCTCCATGTGCGGCTCCTGACCGGCGTCACGGGGCTGTTCCTGGTCGGTGCGACGCTCCTCGTCGGCTGCCGGCTGCTGGGCGTCGACGGCGTCACGCCCGTACCGCAGTTGCTCGCCTTCCTGCCCTGGCTGCTGGTCCCGGTGGCGCTGGCCGCGCTGTTCGCCGCCCTGCTGCGCTGGCGTACGGGGACGATCTGGGCGCTGGTGCTGCTCGCCGCCACGGGGTGGACGTCACGTACGTACGACGCGTACGACACGGACGACGACGCGTCCGGCACGTACGCCACCTCCACCTCCGGCAGCGCCACCGGCACCCCGGGCGGCGGCACCCCGGGCGGCGGCACCCCGGGCGGCGGTACCCCGGTCCGGCTGCGGGTGCTGACCTCCAACGTCGAGTTCGGGCAGGGGACGCTCGGACTCATCGACACCATCCGCCGTGAGAAGCCCGACCTGGTGTTCGTCCAGGAGTGCGAGTTCCTCTGCGCGGGCCTCCTCGCCGACCGGATCCCGAGCGCCGACTACCCGTACCGCAACGTCGTCAAGGCCAGCCGCGCCGAGGGCTCCGCGATCCTCTCCGTCTATCCGCTCACCGAGGCCGACGGCGTCGAGGGCACCCTCGCCATGCCGGGCTCGGCCGCCCGGATCGGCGACCGTACGGTCCACCTCCAGCTCGCCCATCCGCTGCCGCCCATCCCCGGCATGGTGGACGACTGGCGCGCCGAACTGGGCGCCGTGCGTACGTACGCCGCCGCGCACAAGGGCGCAGGACCGGTCATCGTGGCGGGCGACTTCAACGCCACCCGGGACCACGCGCTCTTCCGCGCGCTGCTCAAGGACGGCGGGCTGCGGGACAGCGCGCTGCTGGCGGGGGCCGGCCGCACGCCGTCCTGGCCGTCGCAGCTGCCCAGGCCGCTGGGCGCGCAGATCGACCATGTCCTGGTGAGCGGCGACTTCTCCGTACGGGACGCCCGCTTCATCGACCTCGCGGACACGGACCACCGGTCGCTGCTGGTCGGGCTGGAGCTGCGCGCGGCCGACATGCGGGTGCCGTAGTACGGCGTGAGGATCGAGGCATGGACGCCACGAACCCGCCTCCTGACAGCGGAAGACCAGGAACGGCGAACCCACAAGACAGCCCACACGACAACGCCCACGACAACCCACAAGACAGCCCACACGACAACAGCCCGCACCGGGGCGGCGACGACAAGATCCTCCGCACCATCGACGAACTGGTCGCGGAGGAGCGCACCCTGCGCTCCCGTTCCACCCGGCGCCTCGGCCTCGCCGACGACGAGCAGCAGCGGCTGCGCTCGGTCGAGGTCCAGCTCGACCAGTGCTGGGACCTGCTGCGCCAGCGCCGCGCGAAGTCCGAGTTCGGTGAGAACCCGGACGAGGCGGCGGTCCGGCCCGCGGGCGAGGTCGAGGGGTACCAGGGCTGAGACCGCAACGGCTCGCCCCGCCCGCATGGCTCCTCGCCGCCGTGCGCCCCCAGCAGGCCCGCGTCCCCCGGGCCGCCGTCGCGCGTGCCTCGGTCGCCATGGCCGCGCCGCTGGCGGTCGGCCTCGCCACGGGCCGGACGGCGTACGGCGCTCTCGTGTCGATGGGCGCGCTGTTCGCGCTCCTCGGCGACACCGCCGACGCCTACCGGATGCGGATCTTCAACATCGCGCTTCCGCAGCTCTTCGGCGCCGTCGGCGTCACGCTCGGCGCGCTGGTCCTCGGCCGGGGCTGGGTCGCCGTCGGGGTGCTGACGCTGATCGCGCTGGTCTCCGGGATGATCTCGTCGATCGGCGCGGTGGCCTCGGTCGCCGGGCTGCTCCTGCTGATCAACGCGGCGGTGGGCGCGGGCCTGCCGATGCCCGAGCCGTGGTGGATGGCCCCGCTGCTGCTGTCGCTGGGCGGGCTGTTCGTGCTGGTCCTGTCGCTGCTGGCGTGGCCCCTGCGCGGCCGGGGCCCCGAGCGGGCCGCCGTCGCGGGGACGTACCGCGCGGTCGCGGACCTGCTGGAGGCCGTGGGTAGCGGGGGCGGCGGGGACGGTGGGGACGGTGGGGGTACGGACGGTACGGGGACCCCCGGCACGGGCAGCGCCGACGCGTCTGCGACCGGCGCGTCCTCGACCGGCACGTACACCGCCAGCACGTCCGCGACCGGCACGTCCGCGACCAGCGCGTACGCCGCCAGCACGTACGAAACGAAGCGCCACGCCGTCACCGCGTCGCTCAATCAGGCGTACGACCTCGTGCTCGCCCGTCGCGCGCGCGAGCACGGCCGCTCCGCCCCGCTCGTACGGCTGCTCGCCCAGCTCAACGTGATCATCCCGCTGGTCGAAGCCACTCCCGCCGCCCACCTCACGGGCGGACGCGGGCCGCTGCCCGCCGCGGTCCCGGCTGCCGTACGGGAGCTGGCCGACGCGGTCGCCACCGGCAGCTCCGGCGGCCCGCCGCCGAAGCTGCCCGCGCCCACCACCACCGCCGAACGCGCCGTCGACCTCGCGCTGCGGCACGCGGCGGCGGTGGTCCAGCGGACGGAGGGGGCCGGAGTCCGAGAGGCCGGTGCCGCACCCGCTCCCGTCGGCCTTGAGGACGACCGGCTCGGCCGCCCCGCCGCCCTGCGGGTCCGGGCCCGCCGCGCCACGCGCGAGGCGCTGCTGTCCGGCGCGTCCTGGCGGTACGGGCTGCGCCTCGCGCTCTGTGTCGGCCTCGCCCAGGCGCTGGTCTCGCTCGTCGCGGTGGAGCGCTCGTACTGGGTGACGCTCACCGTCACCTTCATCCTCAAACCGGACTTCGGCTCCGTCTTCTCGCGCGCGGTGCTGCGCGCCCTGGGCACGGTGGCCGGGCTCGTCGTCGCGGCGGCCGTCCTGTCGGCGACACCGCGCGGCTGGTGGGACGTGGCGGTGATGCTGGTGCTCGCGGGGATCGTACCGGCGGTGTCCGCGAAGGGGTACGCGTTCCAGACGGCGGCCATCACCCCGGTGATCCTGCTGCTCGCCGACATCCTCGGCCACCAGGGCTTCGAGCTGGTCCTCCCGCGCTTCGTGGACAGCATGATCGGCTGCGCCATCGCCCTGATCGCGGGCTATCTGCTCTGGCCCGAGAGCTGGCACACCCGGGTCGGGACCCGGCTCGCCGACACGGTCGAGGACACGGCGCGCTACGTACGGTCCGCGTTCGAGCCCGGCGCCGACCAGGCGGAACGGGTACGTCAGCGCCGCCGTATCTACCGCGACCTCTCCGCCGTACGCACCGAGTTCCAGCGCGCCCTGACCGAACCCCCGCCCACCGGCACCCGCGCCATGGCCTGGTGGCCGCTCGTCGTCGCGCTGGAACGCGTCGTGGACGCGACGACGGCCGCCCGCGTCCGCGTCAACCACGGCGCCGCGCCGCCCGCCCCGGCCGAGACCGCCGGTATCGAGCGCGAGTTGCGGGAGCTGGCCGACGGCATGCGGGCGGACCGGACCCTGACCGGGGTACGGGTCGCACCCGACGCGCCCTCGGCCCCCGGGACCGGTCCGGGCGCCGGGACCGGCACCGGCGGTGACCCCGGGGGGCTGCTCGCGCCGCTGCGGCAAGAGGTACGAGCGGCGCGCGCGATCGTGTCCCCGGCTACCCCGGCTACCCCGGCTACCCCGGCTTCCCCGGATCGCCCGCCCGGTCTCAACGACCGGGCTGGGACGCCCGGTCGAGCAGGTCGGGCGGCTCGGGCCGCTCGGGAAGGTGGGTCCGGCACCCCGGACCGGCCGGCCCGGTACGGTCGGCACGGCCGACGGAACCCCCAGCACCCACCGAGCCCGCAGGACCCGCGAGACCCGAAGGACCCACCGAGCCCGCAGGACCCGCGAGACCCGAAGGGCCCACCGAGCCTGCAGGACCCGCGAGACCCGAAGGGCCCACCGAGCCCGCAGGACCTGAAGGACCTGAAGGACCTGAAGGACCCACCGAGCCCGAAGGACCCACGGGATCCGCCACCTTGAGCATGACCCAGACCCGTTTGCCCGGCCCGCGCCGCGGCGCCACACCCCAGTCGTCGGCGAGCGCCGCGACGAGCGCGAGCCCCCGCCCGCACTCGTCGTCCAGATCGGGGATGCGCGGACGCGGCAGATAGTCCCCCGCGTCCTCGACCTCCAGCCGGAACAGCCCCTCGCCGTGGTGGAGGGTGACGGCGACCTCCCGGCCGGGCGGACTCCCGTGCCGTAGTGCGTTGGTGACAAGCTCCGAAAGGAGGAGCGCGGCCGTATCGCCCTGCTCCCCCGGGAACCCGAAGTCCCGATGGAGGATCTCCCGGGCCCGCCCGACGCTCCTGGGATGGCTGGGCAGCCGGAAGGTCACACAGTGGTCGTGCCGGCGGCTCTGTTCGTCCTGGTCGTACTGATGGCGCTGTTCACCGTCGTGGTTCATAGGGACAGACCTTCCCTGTGACACGACTTTTACTTTCCGTGTGCGAAAGGTGACTCTGAGCATTCGTGTCTGACGGTCGATCGATTCGACAACACCCCTGGTATCAGAGGGCGTTGTACGTCGGCCGCGCGCGAGAAAACCTGGCGGACGTCAGCGGGTGAGCAGGTCGCGGAGTGCTCCGGCGACCTCGGAGGGCGCTTCCTCCGCCATGAAGTGGCCGCAGGTGACGCCCGTGTGCCGCAGGTCGGGGGCCCAGGCGCGCCAGAGGGCCGCGGCGTCGAAGCCGAGCGCCGAGCCCCAGTCCTGCTGGAGCACGGTGACGGGCATCCGGAGCCGGTTGCCGGCGGCGCGGTCGGCGCGGTCGTGTTCGACGTCGATGCCCGCCGAGGCGCGGTAGTCGGCCACGATCGAGTCCACCGCGTCGCGGCAGGCGGCCAGATAGGCGGCGCGGATGTCGGCGGGGATCGCGTCCGGGTCGTTGACCCAGATGTCGAGGAAGTGGCCGAAGAAGGCGTCGGAACTGGCGGCGATCATCCGCTCGGGCAGGCCGGGCGGCTGGGCCATCAGATAGAGGTGGAAGCCGACGGCCGCCGTGGTGCCGTGCATCACGTCCCACATGTCCAGGGTCGGCAGCACGTCGAGCGAGGCCAGGTGCGTGATCGCCTCGGGATGGTCGAGCGCCGCGCGGATGGCGACGAGGGCGCCCCGGTCGTGCCCGGCCAGCGCGAAGCGCTCGTGCCCCAGCACGCGGGCGAGCGCGACGATGTCGGCGCCCATGGTGCGTTTGGAGTAGGTCGCGCTGTCCGCCTCGGCGGGTTTGTCGCTGGCACCGTACCCGCGCAGGTCCGGGCAGATGACCGTGTGGTCGGCGGCGAGATCGGCGGCGACGTGCCGCCACATCAGATGGGTCTGCGGGAAGCCGTGCAGCAGCACGACCGGGCTGCCCACGCCGCCGACGGCGACGTTGAGCGAGACGCCGTCGGCGACGGGGACGCGCTGGTATACGAAGTCCGCGATGACAGGAGTCATGGTTCTGTCCTCATCTCTTGCCTGGGGCTTCCCAGCCTGTCGCGCGCGGATGAGCGTCCTGTCAGCACCGCGCTATACCGTGGCCGGAAGGGGCGGACGCCTCGGGAAAGGACGGTCACCGGTGCGGGTCGTGTTCGGCGTGCTGGGGCCGGTGACGGCCTGGGACGTCGACGAGGACGTTGACGTTGATGTTGACCGAGGCGGCGTTGACGTTGACCGAGGTGGCGTCGACCGGAGCGGCGACGCCGACCGGAGCGGGGACGGCGGGGACGGCGACGTTGCAGGGGGCGGGCGCGCGATCGCGCTGAAGGGGCCGCGGCACCGCGCGGTGCTGGCCCGGCTGATCGTCGCCCGCAGGCGCGTCGTCCCGGTGTCCCGGCTGGTCGAGGACCTGTGGACGGAGGGCGACACGCCCCCGGGCGCGGTGGGGGCGGTACGTACGTTCGTGGGCGCGCTGCGCCGCGCGCTGGAGCCGGAGCGCCCGCCCCGGGCCCCGGCGCGGCTGCTGGTCACCGAGGGGCCGGGGTACGCGCTGCGCGCCGAGCCGGGGGCGGTCGACGCCTGGCGCTTCGAGCGGGCGGTCACCGATGCCGCGCCGCTGCCTCCCCGTGACGCGCTCGCGCGGCTCGACGAGGCCCTGGGGTGGTGGCGCGGACCCGCGTACGCCGAGTTCGCCGAGGAGCCCTGGGCGCGCGCGGAGCGCTCCCGGCTGGCGGAGCTGCGGCTGTACGGGGTCGAGCGGCAGGCCGAGGCCAGGCTCGCCCTCGGCCTGGCCGCGCGCGCCGCGCCCGACCTGGACGCGCACGTCGCCGAGCACCCCTGGCGCGAGGACGCCTGGCGGCTGCTGGCGCTCGCGCTGTACCGCACCGGCCGCCAAGGGGACGCGCTCGCCGTGCTGCGCCGGGCCCGGGTCCACCCCCAGCTGTCCGACCAGGAGCGCGCGGGCCCGGCGCAGCACGGCGA
>NZ_QQNA01000019.1 GCF_003346515.1 Streptomyces corynorhini | reverse complement strand
CTCAGAGCCTGTCGGGTGACCTTCGATCGGAAAGCGGACGCGGTCTGGTGCGTGCGATTCCAAGGCGCCGGAGTGTCCTCGTAGCGGAGCTACTAGGGCATTTCGGCAACGCGGGAAGCGTGCGGGCCAGGGCGTGGCCGCCCGATCAGAGGTCACCCGACAGGCTCTCAGGTCCAGGTCGTCGCTCTCGCGCCGCTGCGTGAAGGAGAACCAGTTCCCCGAGTCGTCGCGCAGGATCGCCTCCGTACCGTACGGCCGCTCCCGCGGCGGCTGGACGAACTCGACCCCGCGCGCCCTGAGCCGCTCGTAGTCCCCGCGCACGTCGTCCGTGGCCAGCGCGCCCGCGCCGAGCACTCCCTTGGCGACCAGCTTCCTGACCGCGGCGGCCGACTCCTCGTCCATCGCCGGGGCGCCGGGCACCATGAGGGTCAGCATCAGGTCCGGCTGGTCCGGCGCGCCGACCGTCACCCAGCGCGCCCCGCCCTCGCCCATCGTCATGTCGGCGCGCAGCTCCAGACCCAGCTTCTCGGTGTAGAACTCCTTCGCCCGGTCGTGGTCCAGGACCCAGACCGTGGCGATCGAAAGACCCTTGATCATGGTGTGCTCCCTCGTGGCGGTCCGTGCTCTCCCCCATGACCGATGCTGGCACGCACCACTGACAACGGCTCCCCGGCGCGGTGTACGCCGGGGAGCCGTTGTCAGTCGTACCGAGGTCAGTGCCCTACGGGCGGCGCAGGGGTCACGCGGCCTGGGGGACCTTGCCCTCGGCCGCGGGCGTCTCGCCGGGGCTCTGCGGTCCGCCTCCCCTGAGCGGGACCTCCTTGACGAAGAACGCCGCCACGAAGCCGATCACCGCGATCGCCGCGCCCAGCGTGAACGCCGCGTGCGTACCGGTCGACACCGCGTGCTGGTACGCCTCGCGCGCCACCTCGGGCAGCTTCGCCAGGCTCGCCGCGTCCAGCTGCGCGGACTGCGAGGCGGCGCCCGCCGCGGAGCCGCCGAGCCGGGACATCTCGTCCTGCACCCGGTTGGTGAACAGCGCGCCCATGATCGCCGCTCCGAAGGAGCCGCCGAGCGTACGGAAGAGGGTGGTCGTCGACGAGCCGACGCCCATGTCCTTCATCTCGACGCTGTTCTGCGCGACCAGCATGGTGATCTGCATCAGGAAGCCCATGCCGGCGCCGAGCACCGCCATGTAGAGGCCGGAGGTCAGCCGGGAGGTCTCGGTGTCCATCTGCGCGAGCAGGAACAGCCCGGCGACCATCAGCCCGCTGCCCATGATCGGGAAGATCTTGTACCGGCCCGTGTTGGTGGTGACCCGGCCCGCGACGAACGAGACGACCATCATCGACAGCAGCATCGGCAGGAGCAGCAGCCCCGAGTTGGTGGCCGAGGCGCCCTGGACGGCCTGCTGGTACAGCGGGAGGAAGAGGACCGCGCCGAACATCACGAAGCCGGTCAGGAAGCCGATCACCGACATCAGTGAGAAGTTGCGGTTGTTGAATATGTGCAGCGGCATGATCGGCTCGGCCGTCTGCCGCTGTACGGCGACGAACCCGACGAGCGCGGCGACACCGGCGAAGATCAGCAGCAGGATCGTCGCGGAGTCCCAGGCGTACTCGGAACCGCCCCAGGTGGTGACCAGCACGATCGCGGTGATGCCGACCGTCAGCAGCCCGGCGCCGAGATAGTCGATCTTGGCCTTCGAGCGGTCCTTGGCGGGCAGATGCAGTACGGCGGTGATCATGATCAGCGCCACCGCGCCCAGCGGCAGGTTGATGTAGAAGCTCCAGCGCCAGCCGAGGTGATCGGTGATGGTGCCGCCGACCAGCGGACCGCCGATCATGGCGAGCGCCATGACGCCGGCCATCATGCCCTGGTACTTGCCGCGCTCGCGGGGCGGGATGAGGTCGCCGATGATCGCCATGACACCGACCATCAGACCACCGGCGCCGAGGCCCTGGACGGCCCGGAAGCCGATGAGCTGGCTCATGTCCTGGGCCATGCCGCTGAGCGCGGAGCCGATCAGGAAGACCACGATCGAGGCGAGGAAGACGCCCTTGCGCCCGTAGAGGTCGCCGAGCTTGCCCCAGATCGGGGTGGAGGCGGCGGTCGCCAGGGCGTACGCGGTCACCACCCAGGACAGGTGTGCGAGTCCGCCGAGTTCGCCGACGATCGTCGGCATCGCCGTACCGACGATCATGTTGTCCAGCATGGCCAGCAGCATCGCGATCATCAGCGCGAGCAGCACCACACGTACGCTACGGGGCCGAGGGCCCGTCTCCGGCCCCGCCGGCCCGGTCGGCCCGGCCCCCCCGGCCGCTTTCCCCGGAGTCTCCTCCGCCTGCTTGTCGGTTGTACTCATCTCTCCCACTCCCCTGCCTACCGCCCTGGACTTACTTGCCGCCCGGCAAGCTGACTACACTGGGGGAAGGTAGACCTTTACTTGCCGGGCGTCAAGTAAGTTAAATCCTCGGGAGAGCAGCATGGGCAGCACCCAGCACCCGCGACGGGGCGACACCCGCCAGCGCATCCAGGACGTCGCGCTGGAACTGTTCGCCGAGCAGGGGTACGAGAAGACCTCGCTCCGGGAGATCGCGGAGCGGCTGGACGTCACCAAGGCGGCGCTCTACTACCACTTCAAATCCAAGGAAGACATCATCGTCAGCATCTTCAAGGATCTGACGCGGCCGGTCGACGACCTGGTCGCCTGGGGCCGCGGGCAACCGCGGACCCTGGAGACCAAGCGCGAGGTCCTGCGGCGCTACAGCCGGATGCTGACGGACGCGGCGCCGATGTTCCGCTTCCTCCAGGAGAACCAGGCGAGCCTGCGCGATCTGCGGATCGGCGCGCCCTTCAAGGAGCGCATGGCGGACCTGCGCGAGCTGCTGGAGGAGCCGGACGCGCCCCTGAGCGACCGGGTCCGCTGCCTGAGCGCGCTCTTCACGATCCACGCCGGGATGTTCGCCCTCAAGGACGCCGAAGGAGACCCCGAGGAGAAGCGCGAGGCCGTCCTTGAGGTCTCCTACGAGCTGGTGGACCGCGCGCACGGCGTCACGGGGCGCGGCTCGGAGTGAGCCGCGCGCCGCGGAGACGAGCGGCGCCCCCACGGAAACGAGCCCCACTCCTACGGAGTGGGGCTCGCACCTTCAGCGCGTGCGGGTCACACCTTCACGCCGACCGAGCGCAGGAAGTTGACCGGGTTGACCGCCGAGCCGTAGTTCGGGCTCGTACGGATCTCGAAGTGCAGGTGCGGGCCGCTGGAGTTTCCGGTGTTGCCGGACAGGGCTATCTGCTGGCCCGTCTTGACGGACTGGCCGACCTTCACCTGGACCTTCGAGAGGTGCGCGTACTGCGAGTACGTGCCGTTGCCGTGCTTGACGACGATCGCGTTGCCGTAGGCGGGGCCGTCACCGGCGCCGTTGGGACCGGCCTTGACGACGGTGCCGCCGTGCGCGGCGTGGACGGCCGTACCGATCGGCACCGCGAAGTCCTGGCCGGAGTGCTTGTGCGACCACCTGGAGCCGCCGAGGCCGAAGGTCGCGCTCAGCGTGTACTTCTTGACGGGACCGGTCCAGGTGGCGGCCTTCTTGGCGGCGGCCTTCTTGGCGTCCTTGGCGTCCTGCGCACCGACCGTGGTGACCTGCTGGTGGACGGAGCCGGCGGCGGCCGTGACGGGCGAACCGGAGTGCACGTCGCCACCGCTGGTCGCGGCGAACGCGGATCCGGCCCCTACCGCCATCGACACCCCGAGTCCGGCAGCCAGCACACCGGCACGGGTACGAAGGGCGGACGGGCGGGAGAGACGGGACAGCACACGCTGCGACATACGAGGAGAACCTCCGGGCGTAAAGGGACCCGGCACTCGAAGCACCGGGCTTGCTCCACCTTGGTAACCCGGCCCCTGCCCCATCCCAAAACACCCCATCTACGACATCGCGTCGTAGGAATCACCATGGCCCTCCGCCTCTTGACCCTTCAACCACCTCGGTCGCAGCTCTTGGCGCATATGCCGATCCGGACGCTCCCGGCCCTACGCGAAGGGGTACGCGGCGGCCGACCCACCAGGCCGGGACGGCGGCCGGGCCCTGCCGCCGAGCGCCTCGGGGGCCGTACGGACGAAGGTCACCGCCCAGTGCCGCGGGGGCTGACTATTCCGGCTAGTAGCGCCGAAAACGCCTGTGCGCCTTGTCACGGCCACCGGGTACGAAGCCTGTCCGTTTCGGGACGAAGGTCCTGTCGGAAACGGCGGGTACGGGAGGGCGCGGAACCCTAGGCTCGACCGGACGGCGGCACCGGACGGCGGCACCGCACCACAGGCAGCTCACCGCAGGCACCGCACCGCAGGCACCGCACCGCACGCAGCTCACCCAGGGGGAACACCGCATGACCGCTCAGCCCGACGGCCCTGACGGCAGCGACAGCGGCGACCACGGCTTCGAAGGCATCGAACTCGCCGACGCCATCGCCTCCGTACGCGACCAGCTCCTCGACGCCGCCACCCGCGCCACCGGCCGCCCCCTGGCCTTCGAGGTCGGCGACATCCAGATGGAGTTCACGCTCGAACTCCGCAAGGAGATCAAGGGCGGGCTCAAGGTCAGGGCCTGGGTCGTGGAAGCGGGCGCGGACGGCGCCCGCGTCGGCGGCCACACCCACAAGGTCGCCTTCACGCTGAAGCCGCGGGACGCCCGGACCGGCGCGCCCTGGCGGGTCGGCAACCCGGACCGGGGCAGTACGGCCGGATTCGGCGGCGGGGGACGGTGAGCCTCGCCCGGGTCGTCGCCGTCCTGGGCGGGACCCAGGGCACCGGGGTGCTGCTCACGCCGCGTACCGTACTGACCTGCGCACACGTGGTCACCGACGCCGAGCGGGTGACGATCGCCCATCCCCGCCGCCGGGGCCAGGTGACCGCCGAGGTCCAGTCGATCGACTGGGACCGCGATACGGCCCTGCTCACCGTCGCCGGGGAGATCCTCGACGCGGAACAGCACGCGCCGCTGGGCCGGCTCCGTATCGGCTCGATCGACACCGAGTCACCGCTGCCGCACTGCGGGATCATCGGCTTCCCCGGCATCCAGCGGTACGGGGACGACGGCGCCCTGGAACTCGACCAGTACCGCGCCACCGTCCTCCCGGTGGCGGGCTCGCTCCGCGGCGTGCTGGTCTGCGAGCTGGACCACCCGGCCGCCGCCCGCCACGACGGCGGCTCACCGCTCCGGGGGCTCTCGGGCGCGCCGGTCTTCGCGGGGCCCGTGCTGCTGGGGATCGTGACGGCGATCCCGCGCGGCCGGGCGCATCTGCGGGTGGAGGGGGCGTCGATGGACGGGGTCCTGGACACGCACAGACTCGGCGGCTCGTTCCGTATCGAGCCGGTGACCGACGTCCACCCGCGCGACCGGCGTTTCGAGGAGGGATACGCGAAGGCCGTCAAGGCCCGCTACCGCAAAACGCGTATCTTCGGCATCGACGAACTGGGCACCAACGAGGCCAGCTGGGACCTGGATACGGCGTACCTGAGTCTGGAGGCCGGGCCCCGGGACCGCCTGGCCCAGGACCGGCATGCGGCGTACAGATCCTCCGCCGCCCCGCCCCGCCGGATCGAGGAGCTGCTGGGCAACCGGCCCCGGGCCCTGCTGCGCGGCGAGGCGGGCGCGGGGAAGACCACCCTGGTCTGGTGGCTCGCGGCCCACGCGGCCTGCGGCACGCTGGGCCCCGAACTGGCCGACCTCAACGGCCTGGTGCCGTTCGTGATCCCGCTGCGCACCGTGCACGCGCGGGGCCACGGCATGCCGCGACCGGCCCAACTGGCCTCCGTGGCGCAGGTCCTGACGGACGAGCCGCCACCGGGATGGGTGTGCCGGGTACTGGAGGCCGGCCGGGGCCTCCTGCTGCTCGACGGCGTGGACGAGGTGCCCCCCGCGGAACGCGCGAACGCCCGGCAGTGGCTCGGCGAGGTGCTGGACCTGTACCCGGCCACGCGCTGCCTGGCGACCGTGCGCCCCCTCGCGGTCGAGGCGGACTGGCTGCGCTCCGCGGGGTTCGACGAACTCCAGCTCCTGCCCATGCGGGACGAGGACATCCAGGCGTTCGTGACCGGCTGGCACCGGGCGGCACGGCTCGAATGCGACGCGTACGGGGACGGGCGGCGCGCGGACGCCGAACGCGCCGAACTGGACGGCCTGGAGACGGAACTGCGTTCCCGGTTCAGGCAGAACACCGCCCTGCGCACCCTCGCCCAGACGCCGCTGCTCTGCGCCGTCATCTGCGCCCTGCACCGCCGTCGGGGCGGCCTGCTGCCGGACACCCGCTGGGACCTCTACCGCGCCACGCTCGCGATGCTCCTCGGCAGCCGGGACGCCCAGCGCGGGATCGGCAGCCCCGAGGGCATCACGGTGGGCGCCGAGGAGCACCAGGAGCTGCTGCAGTGCCTCGCGGTCTGGCTGGTACGGGCCGGACGGGCGCAGCTCTCCCGTGAGGACGCGCGGCGGCAGATCGAGGTGGCGCTGCGGCGGCTGCCGAGGGTCGGCACGCAGGGCACGGCGGCCACGGTTCTCACCCATCTGCTCAACCGCACCGGGCTGCTCCAGGAGCGCGCGGACGACGAGATCCAGTTCATCCACCGCACGTTCCAGGACTATCTGGCGGCCCGCGCGCTCATCGAGGGCGGCTCGCTGTCCGAGCTGATCCAGAACGCCCACAACGAGCAGTGGCAGGACACGGTCCTGCTGGCGGTGGGCCACTGCCGGCCGCACGAGGCGCGGAAACTGATCGAGGGTCTGCTCTCCGACGGGGCTGCCTCGTCCTACGGCGGCAGGCGCGCGTCCCTGTATGTCCTCGCGGCGCACTGCCTGCTCGACACGGTCGTGGTGGACGAGGCGGTGAGCGAGCTGGTCGCCGACCGGATCCGTACGCTGCTGCCGCCCCGGGGCAGGGGGCACACGGAGGAACTGGCCTCGCTCGGGGAGCATGTGCTGCCGTTTCTGCCCGAACCGTCCGGGCTCTCCCACGAGGACGCCGAGGAGGTGGCCGAACTCATCTGCGTGGTCGGCGGATCCGCCGCCCTTCCCTACGCGCAGCGGTTCTCCCGGCGCGAGAGCGCCGGGGTACGGGCGATCATCGCGGGGAGCTGGTTCATGTTCCCGATGGAGCGGTACGCCCGCGAGGTGCTGGCCGGTATGTCGCTGACCGGCGTGGTCCTCACCGTGTCCGACCTGGACGAACTGCGCCTCCTCCGCGTTCTGCCGCCCCCGTCGACCGTCGACGTCTTCGTCGGCGCCACCGCCGCGCAACTGCGCGCGTATCTCCCCGCCACGGGATGCGAAGAGCTGAACATCGGCGACAACCCGGTGCTCCGGGACGTGTCCTTCCTCCAGGGGCTCACCGGGCTGCGGAGTCTCAGTATCGCCAGATGCCCCGCTCTGAGGGACCTCTCCGGGCTGGTGAACACCTCGCTCACGGCGCTGGACCTGGAGGTGGGCGCCTTCGGCGAGGCCGAACTCGGCCTGGTACGCCGGATTGCGCACCTGCGGCACGTGACCCTCGACTACGGCCACTCGACTCTGGACCGGCTGCCCACCGCACACCCCGAGGTGATCTTCCTGGGACTGGTCTGCCGGCGCCCGATCGACCTCTCGTCCTTACCGGAGTGGTCCTCGCTCCGGAGACTCCACCTGTCCATCGACTCATGCCTCTGGCTCACCCGTATCGTCCCCGAACCACCCCCCGCGCCCCAGGTCACCTCGCTGACGCTCCACCTCAGGGCGGGGGACCATGACGGGCTGGCCCACCTGCCCGGCCTGTTTCCGTCCCTCACGACTCTCGACATCGTCTCCGAGTCCGCCGAGTCCGCCGAGGCCCGGCCACCGGACCTGACGCCCCTGCGCGCGCACCCCGGGCTGCACGTCACCTTCCGGTCCACGAACTGAACTGCCCCGCCGGTCCCGTACGCGCGAAAAGGGGCTGCCCCGGAACCGTGGGTACGGTCCGGGGCAGCCCCTTCGCACTGCTCAGCGTGGAGCGAGAACGCTCACGCCTCCTTCGTCAGGTTCGGGCCGCCACCCGCCGCCTGCTCGATCGGCGGGGCGTCCGGGAGCGGGGACTTCTCCTCGCCGCGGAAGGTGAACTCCTTGGCGTCACCCTCACCCGTCGTGTCCACGACCACGATGTGACCGGGGCGCAGCTCGCCGAAGAGGATCTTCTCGGAGAGGATGTCCTCGATCGACCGCTGGATCGTCCGGCGCAGCGGCCGGGCGCCCAGGACCGGGTCGTAGCCCTTCTTGGCGAGGAGCGACTTCGCGGACGGGCTCAGCTCCAGGCCCATGTCGCGGTCCTTGAGGCGCTCGTCGACCTTGTCGACCATGAGGTCGACGATCTGGATGATGTCTTCCTCGGTGAGCTGGTGGAAGACGACCGTGTCGTCGACACGGTTGAGGAACTCGGGCCTGAAGTGCTGCTTCAGCTCTTCGTTGACCTTGTTCTTCATCCGCTCGTAGTTCGTCTTGGTGTCGCCCTGGGCGGCGAAGCCCAGGTTGAACCCCTTCGAGATGTCCCGGGTCCCGAGGTTGGTCGTCATGATGATGACCGTGTTCTTGAAGTCCACGACCCGGCCCTGGGAGTCGGTCAGGCGACCGTCCTCCAGGATCTGGAGAAGGGAATTGAAGATATCGGGGTGGGCCTTCTCGACCTCGTCGAAGAGGACGACGGAGAACGGCTTGCGGCGGACCTTCTCGGTGAGCTGGCCGCCCTCCTCGTATCCCACGTATCCGGGGGGAGAACCGAAGAGGCGGGAAACCGTGTGCTTCTCGCTGAACTCCGACATGTCGAGAGCGATCAGCGCGTCCTCGTCGCCGAAGAGGAATTCGGCGAGCGTCTTGGAAAGCTCGGTCTTACCGACGCCGGAAGGACCGGCGAAGATGAACGAGCCGCCGGGGCGCTTGGGGTCCTTCAGACCGGCTCGCGTACGGCGGATCGCCTGCGAGAGCGCCTTGATGGCGTCCTTCTGACCGATGACGCGCTTGTGCAGCTCGTCCTCCATGCGGAGCAGCCGCGAGGACTCCTCCTCGGTGAGCTTGAAGACCGGGATGCCGGTGGCCGTCGCCAGGACCTCGGCGATCAGGTCCTCGTCCACCTCGGCGACGACGTCCATGTCGCCGGCCTTCCACTCCTTCTCCCGCTTGGTCTTCGCGGCCAGCAGCTGCTTCTCCTTGTCGCGGAGCGAGGCTGCCTTCTCGAAGTCCTGGGAGTCGATGGCCGACTCCTTGTCGCGGCGGACACCCGCGATCTTCTCGTCGAACTCGCGGAGGTCCGGCGGCGCGGTCATCCGGCGGATGCGCATCCGGGAACCGGCCTCGTCGATCAGGTCGATCGCCTTGTCCGGCAGGAAGCGGTCCGAGATGTAGCGGTCGGCGAGCGTCGCGGCGGCGACCAGCGCGGAGTCCGTGATGGACACGCGGTGGTGCGCCTCGTAACGGTCGCGCAGGCCCTTGAGGATCTCGATCGTGTGCGGCAGCGACGGCTCCGCGACCTGGATGGGCTGGAAGCGGCGCTCAAGGGCCGCGTCCTTCTCCAGGTGCTTGCGGTACTCGTCAAGGGTCGTCGCACCGATGGTCTGGAGTTCACCGCGGGCCAGCATCGGCTTGAGGATGCTCGCGGCGTCGATCGCGCCCTCGGCGGCGCCGGCACCCACCAGGGTGTGCAGCTCGTCGATGAACAGGATGATGTCGCCGCGGGTGCGGATCTCCTTCAGGACCTTCTTCAGACGCTCCTCGAAGTCACCGCGGTAGCGGGAGCCGGCGACGAGCGCGCCGAGGTCGAGGGTGTAGAGGTGCTTGTCCTTGAGGGTCTCGGGCACCTCGCCCTTGACGATGGCCTGCGCCAGTCCCTCGACGACCGCCGTCTTGCCGACGCCGGGCTCGCCGATGAGGACCGGGTTGTTCTTCGTGCGGCGGGACAGCACCTGCATGACCCGCTCGATCTCCTTCTCGCGCCCGATGACCGGGTCGAGCTTGGATTCACGGGCGGCCTGGGTGAGGTTCCGGCCGAACTGATCGAGGACCAGGGACGTGGAGGGCGTGCCCTCGGCAGGACCGCCCGCTGTGGCGGCCTCCTTGCCCTGGTAGCCGGAGAGCAGCTGGATGACCTGCTGCCGCACCCGGTTGAGATCGGCGCCCAGCTTCACGAGGACCTGGGCGGCGACGCCCTCGCCCTCGCGGATCAGGCCGAGCAGGATGTGCTCCGTGCCGATGTAGTTGTGGCCCAGCTGAAGGGCCTCGCGGAGCGACAGCTCCAGGACCTTCTTGGCACGGGGGGTGAAGGGGATGTGGCCGGACGGGGCCTGCTGCCCCTGCCCGATGATCTCCTCCACCTGCTGGCGGACCGCCTCGAGCGAAATCCCGAGGCTCTCCAGGGCCTTAGCGGCGACACCCTCACCCTCGTGGATCAGGCCCAGGAGGATGTGCTCGGTGCCGATGTAGTTGTGGTTGAGCATCCGGGCTTCTTCCTGAGCCAGGACGACAACCCGCCGCGCGCGGTCGGTGAACCTCTCGAACATCGTTAATCGCTCCTCAGAGCGGTCAGGCAGTAAAGGGGTCGGTCCCCTCCCTGTCCTTCCGCAGCTTAGTCCCGCAAGCGGGGACCGCTCATTCCAACTGCTGACACCTGTCCCAGGCTCTCAGCCCTGAACGTCGGACACCAGCTCCAACCCGATGGTCCGAGACGATGTTCCCGCAGGCCAGGCGGATACCCCTGCCATCAGTACGCCGATGGCGAACGCGCGCCGTCCGAAACCGCGTGTCGTCCCCCTCCCACACGTGCCGCGACCGGCGTGGTCCGGCCCGGCGAGACGCCGTCCATCGGGTGCGATCGCACGGCGGCCGAAGGCCCTGGTAACTGAGCTACCTGGGCTTTTGACCGGCGGGGCGGGCGCGCGCGCTGGACGGTGCGACGGGACGGGTACGGCCGGGAGGGGCACTCGATAATCTCTTACCCGCAAGCACGGACACTCCATGCGGCGCACCCCCGTTCCCTCCGCTACGGGCGAACACCCTTGCGCTCGTGAGCGCTCCCGGACGCCGCCGGAACGGACACGCTGTGCGACGTTCCGGCACCACAGCGTAACTCCGGGTGGGGTTCGGGAGTTGCTCCGGGTATGGCTCCCACTGTCCCGCCGCCCCGCGCCGCGCCCGAAGGCGATCCCGCGCGGTGGTACGAGGAGAAGCTCGGCTGGCCCACGGCGGCGGGGCCGCCGGTCCTGCTGCTCACCGGGGCGCGTTTCGACGCGCTGGAGCTGCCCGCGGACGCCGGGGCCGCGCTGCTGCGGCGCGGCTGTGCCACGGGTCCCGTGGCACTCCAGGGGGGCCGGACGCGCTTCCTGGTGGCCCCGGGGGGCGCGGACGAGCTGCCGGGGCTGCTCGACTGGCTGGAGTGGGGCGGCGTCCCGCTGGGACTGACCGCTCTCGGCACGGACGGGCGCCTGACGGCCCCCGTACCGCCCGGGTGGCGCGGCACCACTGCGCAGGGGGCCGCCGTATGGCTGCGACCCCCCGAGCCAGGACGCGAGGTCGAGGCGACGCTGCCGGCGCTCGTCCCGTTCGGGGGCGGCGGCAGCAGCGGGGGCAGCGGTGGGGGTGCCCCCGATCTCGTACGCCTCGTGGGCGCGGCGGCTCTTGAGTGCCACCGGGCCCGGCTGCTGCGCAGAAATGCGTTTCGTACGAATACTCAGCCGTTGGCCTTCTCGTAGGCTTCCCGGATCTCGGCGGGAACGCGGCCGCGGTCGTTGACGCTGTAGCCGTTCTCCTTGGCCCACTTGCGGATTTCCGCGGTGTCCTTGTTGCCGCCCGCCGCCACCCGGCCCTTGCCGCGGCTGCTCGCGCCTCGGCCACCGGTACGCCGGCCGCCCTTGGTGTACGGATCGAGCAGACCCCGGAGCTTGTCCGCATTGGCGGTCGTGAGGTCGATCTCGTAGGTCTTGCCATCCAGAGCGAACGTGACTGTCTCGTCCGCCTCGCCACCGTCGAGGTCATCGACAAGAAGGACCTGAACCTTCTGTGCCACCGGATTTCCTTTCATCGAAAATGCAGTACGCGGAAAGGAAACCGCTTTTCTCAGGAAAACACAAACCCCCGGCAGTGGTTCAGTGGGGCAGGCGCGAGGGAAACGTGCGCGATTCGGACATAGGGCTCTCGCCGAGTGCGGCGATCACAGGTGCAGAAGCATCCGGCTGTTGCCCAAGGTGTTCGGCTTCACCCGTTCGAGACCGAGGAACTCGGCAACGCCCTCGTCATAGGAACGCAGCAGCTCTCTGTAGACATCTCCGTCGACCGGTGTCTCACCGATCTCCACGAAGCCGCGCTTGGTGAAGAACTCGACTTCGAAGGTGAGGCAAAATACGCGCCGCACTCCGAGCCAGCGGGCCGTCTCCAGCAGCTTGTCCAGAAGAAGATGGCCGACGCCCGCCCCCTTGACCGCGGGATCCACGGCGAGTGTGCGCACTTCGGCGAGGTCTTCCCACATCACGTGAAGGGCGCCGCAGCCGATGACAGTAGCGTCGTCGTCGCGTTCTGCTACCCAGAACTCCTGGATGTCCTCGTAAAGCGTCACCGGTGCTTTGTCGAGCAGGATGCCTTCACTGACGTAAGGGTCGACAAGACGGCGGACCGCCGGAACATCCCTGGTCCTGGCCCGGCGGACGGTGAGGGCATTTGCTTCGGCATTGGGAACCGGATGGGCTGTGGACATGGCTGGACGCTATCGCCCCGTCCCGTCCGGCTCACCGGCGCCCTCGGCCCGCTCTTCCCGCGCGTCTTCCGGGCGGGCGCGGACCATACGGACGGCATCCTCCAGCGAGGTCCGCTGCTCCGGCGACATCATGCCGAAGAAGGCCACCAGCGCCGCCGCCGGGTTGTCGCTCTTCGACCACGCCTCGTTCATGAGTGCGGCGGCGTAGGCGGCACGGGTGGAGACGGCCGTATATCGATAGGCGCGTCCGTCGACTTCCCTGCGGACCCAGCCCTTCTGATGGAGATTGTCCATTACGGTCATGACGGTGGTGTAGGCGATGGACCGCTCCCGTTGAAGGTCTTCCAGGACTTCCCGGACAGTGACCGGTCGGTTCCATTGCCAGACGCGGGTCATGACGGCGTCTTCCAGGTCTCCCAATTGACGGGGCACAGCGCCACCCTAGTGCGAGATGTCCGAATGGCCGGTTATTGACGTAACAAAAAGGACGTACGACGGGGAGTCAGTCGTACGTCCAGGTCATACGTTCGGCGCGAGGGGCCGCTCAGGCGCCGCGCGCGTCCGGGGCGGGGCCGCCCTGGCGCCGCTCGGCCTCCGCGCGGGAGAACGCCGCGTCGACGGCGGCGTCCTCCTTGAACTTGTTGGGGCCGCCCTGGCTCTTGACGATCGTCACGACCAGGCCGATGAAGAAGCCGGCCATCACCACGGGCGGCAGAAGCGCGGATACGTAGTCCATGGCGCCCAGCGTAGCTATCCGGCGGCCAGCCGCTCCGGCGGGGGCGTGGGGCGGCGGCGTGGCGGGAAGACCTCGGACGGCTTGGGCATGGGCCGGCCGGGCGCCGGGGGCTTCGGCGAGGCGGGCTCGCGGGGCTCGGCGGGGCGCTGGGGCTCCTTGGGGCGCCGTGGCTCGTCGGCGGCCCGGCCGCCCGGGATCGACAGCAGCCGGGTACGGGGCGCGGGAGCCGCGTGGACGGCGTGGACGGCGTGGGCCTCGGCGGACACCCGGCCGGCCAGCCGGGCGCGCACCGACCGCTCGGCGCGGATCCGGCAGCGCTCCAGGAGCGCCGCGGCGGCCGGGCTGCCGCGCAGGGCGCGCAGCGCGGCGAGGTCGTCGGGCAGCGGCACGTACCCGGCGGCCAGGGCGTCCTGGAGCAGCTCCAGATAGCCCGTGAGCGAGCCGGGGAGGGCCTGGCGGTACCTGGCGAGGTCGGCCAGGAGAAAGTCCCGCAGCCGCCCGGCCTCGTGCATCGCCTCGTCCACGGACTCGGCGAGCCGCAGACATGCCTGGATGTCCCCGTCCGGGAGCGGGGTGGGATGGAGGGCAACGGCGAGGGCACGTCGGAGCACACGCAGCTCGTCGGTGCCGAAGGCCATGCCGCCGCGGGATCCGTATGGCGTGGGCATGCGGCGACAGTACGCGCCAAAGGGACAAAATCCTCTTAACGCCTCTCCGCTGGCGCGGCCCGCGCCGCCGAACGGATGACGGCGGCGCGGTCGCCCGCCCGCCGGGGCGGGTGCCGGAGTACCAGGCGGACGGGCGGGGACCGGGCGGGCGCCGGGCGGGGGGGCCTGGCGCTACATGCGTGAGACGTTGCGCTCGTACACCAGCCGCAGTCCGATCAGGGTCAGCCAGGGCTCGTGCTCGTCGATCACGGACGCCTCGCCGAGGACCATGGGGGCGAGGCCGCCCGTCGCGATCACCGTGACGTCCTCGGGGTCGTCGGCCAGCTCCTGGGCCATCCGGGTCACCACGCCGTCGACCTGTCCCGCGAAGCCGTAGAGGATGCCCGACTGCATCGCCTCGACCGTGTTCTTGCCGATGACGCTGCGCGGCCGGGCCAGCTCGATCTTGCGGAGCTGGGCGCCCTTGACGCCGAGGGCCTCGACCGAGATCTCGATGCCGGGGGCGATGACGCCGCCCGTGTACTCGCCGCGCGCGCTGACCGCGTCGAAGGTCGTCGCCGTACCGAAGTCGACGACGATCGCCGGGCCGCCGTACAGCTCGACGGCGGCGACGGCGTTGATGATGCGGTCGGCGCCGACCTCCTTGGGGTTGTCCATGAGGATCGGCACGCCGGTCTTGATGCCGGGCTCCACGAGGACGGCGGGGACGTCGCCGTAGTAGCGGCGGGTCACCTCGCGCAGCTCGTGCAGGACGGAGGGGACGGTCGAGCAGATCGCGATGCCCTCGATGCCGTCGCCCAGTTCGTCGCCGAGCAGCGGGTGCATGCCCATCAGGCCCTGCAGGAGCACGGCGAGTTCGTCGGCGGTGCGCCGGGCGTCGGTGGAGATGCGCCAGTGCTCGACGATCTCCTCGCCGTCGAACAGGCCGAGGACCGTGTGGGTGTTGCCAACGTCGATGGTGAGCAGCATCAGGCGTCCGCCTCGGCGGCCCCGGCCGTCCCGGCGGCCTCGCGCAGGTCCAGGCCGATGTCGAGGATCGGCGAGGAGTGCGTCAGCGCGCCGACGGCGAGGAAGTCCACGCCGGTCCGCGCGTACGCGCGCGCGCTGTCGAGGGAGAGCCGGCCGGAGGACTCCAGGACGGCCCGGCCCGCGACGACGGCCACGGCCTCGGCGGTCCGCTCCGGGGTGAAGTTGTCCAGCAGGATCAGGTCGGCACCGGCCTCCAGCACCTCGTGGACCTGCTGGAGGGTGTCGACCTCCACCTCGACCGTCACGTCGGGGAACCGCGCGCGTACGGCCTTGAACGCCTGCGCGACGCCGCCCGCCGCCACGACGTGGTTGTCCTTGACCAGGGCCGCGTCCGAGAGCGACATGCGGTGGTTGACGCCGCCCCCGCAGCGCACCGCGTACTTCTCCAGGGTGCGCAGCCCTGGGGTGGTCTTGCGGGTGTCGCGGACCTTGGCGCCGGTGCCTTCGAGGGCGTCGGCCCACGCGCGCGTGGCGGTCGCGATGCCGGAGAGTCGGCACAGCAGGTTGAGGGCGCTGCGCTCGGCGGTGAGCAGGTCGCGGGTGCGGGTGGTCACGCTCAGCAGCTTCTGGCCCGCCTCGACGCGGTCGCCGTCCAGGACGTGCCGCTCGACCTCGAACGCCTCCGTACAGACGAGGGAGAGCACGGCCTCGGCGATGTGCAGTCCGGCGACCGTGCCGCTCTCGCGGGCGGTGAAGTCGCCGGTGGCGACGGCGTCGTCGGGGACGGTGGCGGCCGAGGTGATGTCCTCGCCGCCGTCGAGGTCCTCCTCCACCGCGACGTGCGCGATGTCCTCCACCAGGACGGGGTCGAGTCCGGCGTCGGCGAGGAGCTGGGCGAGGGCCGGGTCGAGGCCGCACTCCAGACCGGCTCCGTCCGCGTCGTCGCCCGCCGCGCAGCCGCAGCCGTCACCGCAGCCGCCCGCCTCGGCCGGTGCGGCGGCGGGGGCGCCGATCTGGATGAGCGGTACGTCCACGGGCTCGGGGCGTGGACTGACTTCGTGCGTGCTCACGGTTACGGCTCCCTGGGGGCGTCGGCGGGGGGCTGGGGCAGGTCGGTGGGGATGAGTACGGGGCTGACGGGCGGGAAGCCCGCCGTGCCGGTACGGCCGAGCACCAGGCGGCGCTCGGGCGTCAGCCGGACGACGAGGTGGCGGCGCCAGTCGGTGTCGTCGCGCTCGGGGTGGTCCTCGCGCCAGTGGCAGCCGCGGGTCTCCTCGCGCTCCAGCGCGGCCGCGGCCAGGACGCGCGCGACGCAGAGCAGGTTGGTGGTCTCCCAGGAGTCGACACCGGGCACGGCGGCCTTGGCGCCGGGCGCCAGGGGTTCGTACGCGGCCGACTCCACGGTCTCCAGGGCGCGCGCGGCCTCCTCCAGGCTGCGCGCCGAGCGCAGGACGCCCGCGCCCATGGACATGATCCGCTGGATCACGGGGCGTGCCTCGGGGGCGATGAGCGGCAGTCCGTCGACGTTCTCCGCGGCCTCGGGCGCGTTTTCCGCGGCCTCTGTAAGAGGGCCGTGTTCCGCCGGGCCGTGTTCCGCCGGGCCGTGTTCCGCCGGGCCGGGGCGCCGCGACGCGACGATGTCCGCCGCGATGCGCTCCGCGAAGACCAGGCCCTCCAGCAGGGAGTTGGAGGCCAGCCGGTTGGCTCCGTGCACGCCCGTGCAGGCGGCCTCGCCGCTCGCGTACAGCCCGGGGACCGTGGTCCGGCCGCGCAGGTCCGTACGGATGCCGCCCGAGGCGTAGTGGGCGGCGGGCGCCACCGGGACGGGCTCGGTGACCGGGTCGATGCCGTGGGAGCGGCAGGCGGCCAGGATGGTCGGGAAGCGGCTCTCCCACATGGCGGCGCCGAAGTGCCTGGCGTCCAGATACATGTGATCGGCGCCCCGCTCGCGCATCCTGCGCACGATCGCCTTGGCGACGATGTCGCGCGGCGCCAGCTCCGCCAGCTCGTGCCGGCCGAGCATGAAGCGGACCCCGTCGGCGTCCACGAGGTGGGCGCCCTCTCCCCGTACCGCCTCGGAGACGAGCGGCTGCTGGCCCTCGGCGCCGCTGCCCAGGAAGAGCACCGTCGGGTGGAACTGGACGAACTCCAGGTCGGAGATCTCGGCGCCGGCCCGCAGCGCGAGCGCCACACCGTCGCCGGTGGAGACGGCGGGGTTGGTCGTCGCGGAGAAGACCTGGCCGATGCCGCCGGTGGCGAGGACCACGGCGGGCGCGTGGACGGCGCCGACGCCGTCGTGCTGGCCCTCGCCCATCACATGGAGCGTGACGCCCGACGTACGGCCGTGCGCGTCCGTCAGGAGGTCGAGGACGAGCGCGTTCTCCACGGTGCGCAGCGCGGCGGCGCGGACCGCCTCGACCAGGGCCCGGGAGATCTCGGCGCCGGTGGCGTCGCCGCCCGCGTGGGCTATGCGGCGCCGGTGGTGGCCGCCTTCGCGGGTCAGCTCCAGCTCTCCGGTGGCGGAGGTGTCGAAGTGGGCGCCGGTGTCGATCAGCCGGCGCACGGCAGCGGGGCCCTCGGTGACCAGGGCGCGCACGGCGTCCTCGTCGCAGAGGCCCACGCCCGCGACGAGCGTGTCGGCGAGGTGCTGTTCGGGGGTGTCGCCCTCACCGAGGGCGGCGGCGATGCCGCCCTGTGCCCAGCGCGTGGAGCCGTCGTCGAGCCTCGCCTTGGTGACGACGACGGTACGCAGTCCGGCGGCGGTGCAGCGCAGGGCCGTGGTGAGACCGGCGACGCCGGAGCCCACCACGACGACATCGGCGTCGATCGCCCAGCCGGGGGCGGGGGCGGACAGCCGTATTCCGGTTCCGTTCGCCGGTCCGGTCATTGGGGCGCTCCAAGTCTCAGGGTGATGTTGTCGATCAGCCGGGTGGTGCCGACGCGCGCGGCGACGGCGAGGACCGCGTCGCCGGTGTGGCCGTCGGGGACCTCGGTGAAGTCGCCGGGGTCGACGAGCGCCAGATAGTCGAGCGTCAGCGGCGGCAGCGCGCCGCGCGCCGCGTCGAGCACGGCGCGGGCGGCGGCCCGTACGGCGTCGGCGCCGCGCGCGCCGCGGGCGTCGGGCAGATCACGGGCGTCGGCGTCGCGGGCCGCGAACAGCACCCGGGAGAGGGCCAGGGCGGTGTGGCGTTCGGCCGGGGAGAGATAGCGGTTGCGGCTGGAGAGCGCGAGACCGTCCTCCTCGCGCACCGTCGGTACGCCGACGATCTCGACCGGGAAGTTCAGATCGCGGACCATCCGGCGGACCAGGGCCAGCTGCTGGGCGTCCTTGGTGCCGAAGAACGAGGCGTCGGCGCGGGTGAGGTGCAGCAGCTTGCCGACGACGGTGAGCATCCCGTCGAAGTGGCCGGGGCGCGAGGCGCCTTCGAGGCGCTCGCCCATGGGCCCGGCCGCGAGCGTCACCAGGGGCGCCCCGTCCGGGTAGACCTCTTCGGTGGACGGGGCGAAGACGGCGTCGGCCCCCGCCTTCCCTGCCACCTCCAGATCGGCGTCCAGGGTGCGCGGATAGCGGTCGAGGTCCTCCCCCGCGCCGAACTGGAGCGGGTTGACGAAGACGGTGACCACGACGAACCCGTCCGGTCCGACGTGGGCGCGCGCCGCCCGTACGAGCGCCGCGTGGCCCTCGTGGAGCGCGCCCATGGTGAGCACGGCGGCGGTACGGGCCGGGGCGGTACCGCCGGGGGCGGCGCGCCGCTGCGGGAGCTTGTCGAGATCGGCGCGGGAGGTGGCGAGGGCGAGGCTCATCGGGCGCCCCCCGTGCCGCCTCCGCGCGGGTCGCCGAGGCTGTCGCCGGCCGCGAGGACGCCGAGGAGGTCCTCGGCCAGCTCGGGCTTGAGCAGCCCGTGCGCGAGCGCCCGGTCGGCGGTGGTGCGGGCCATCGCCAGATATCCGGCGACGGCGCCGGGCGCGTGCGCGCGCAACTCCGCCACGTGCGCCGCGACCGTACCCGCGTCGCCGCGCGCGACCGGCCCGGTGAGCGCGGCGTCGCCGGAGCGCAGCGCGTTGTCCAGGGCGGCGCCGAGCAGCGGGCCGAGCATCCGGTCGGGGGCGGCGACCCCGGCCGTACGGAGCAGCTCCATGGCCTGGGCGACCAGGGTGACCAGGTGGTTCGCGCCCAGGGCCAGGGCGGCGTGGTAGAGCGGACGGGACTCCTCCGCGATCCACTCCGGCTCGCCGCCCATCTCGATGACGAGCGCCTCCGCGGCCAGCCGCAGCTCCTCGGGCGCGGTGACGCCGAACGAGCAGCCCGCCAGCCGCTGGACGTCCACCGGGCTGCCGGTGAAGGTCATGGCCGGGTGGAGGGCGAGGGGCAGGGCCCCGGCGCGCAGGGCCGGTTCGAGGACCTTGACGCCGTACCGCCCCGAGGTGTGCACGAGCAGCTGTCCCGGCCGTACGGCACCGGTCTCCGCGAGGCCCTCGACCAGCCCCGGCAGCGCGTCGTCGGGGACGGTCAGCAGCACCAGGTCGGCGCGGGCGAGCACGTCGGCGGGGGTGACCAGCGGCACGCCGGGCAGCAGCACGCCCGCTCTGCGCACCGAGGCGTCGGAGACCCCGGACACGGCGACGGGGTGGTGCCCGGCCTGCCGCAGCGACGCGGCGAGGGCGGGGCCCACCCGGCCGGCGCCGACGACACCGACGCCGAGCCGGGCGGGGCGGTCCCGGGGATCGAAGGGAGCCTGGGGTGGTGGGTTCACGCGGCGGGGCCTTCCGTTCCAGTCCGCAGGGGGTACCGGACGATTTCTCGCCATGCTACGCCAGCGTTTCCACCAGCCACCGGGTTGTCCACAGCCTGTGGGCCGCCCTCCCCCGGCCTGCCGCGACCGCCCGGGACGCGCTCAGTGCGCGCCGGGCGCGGGCGGTCGGCGGCGCGGGCGGCGGAGCAGCCGGGCCAGCGCGGCCGGCGCCGCCCACGCGCCGCCGCCGGTGCCGGGCGCGGGCGTCTCGACGGCGCGCAGCAGCCGGTACTCGCGGATCGTGCGCAGCGTCTCCCGGTCGTACCGGCCGGGAGACGGCGGGACCGGCTCGCCCCGGAGGGTGGCGCGGTAGCTGTCGAGCATGTGCTGCTGAATGGCGTCCATGCGCCAACCCTGCGCCGGGCACCCGGCTCCGGGCGTCCCGATTGACGGGCGCCGTCAATCGAGGCGCCCGTTGTCAGTGGGGGGAGGCAGCATGGAGGACATGAGCGTGTTCATCGACATCACCGGGCTGCCCCAGGAGCGGATCTCGTTCGCCCCCTCCCCGCTGGCCGAGCTGGCGGCGGCCCTGCACGCGCTGTCCGAGCCCGGCCACCACGCCAGGCTGCACGGCTGGACCACCGCCACCGCCGCCTCCCTCAAGCCCGAGCTGGCCGACCGGCTGCACGAGGCGGACTTCCTGTGGCGTGCCGCCCGCGCCGACATCCTGCTGCCTCCCACGCCGCGCGAGACCCTCGCCGAGGAGCTGGACGACCTCGACCGGATGGACGACGAGCGGTACGTCGCCGCCGCGATGGAGATCTCCTGCGCCAGCCGGTACGGGGAGGGCATCGCGTCGCCGCTCGTCGACGCGGCCGTGCGCAAGCGCGCCCTGGAGCTGGCGGCGGCCAGGGGCCCGCGTCAGGCGGCCTTCGCCCGTCGCATGCTCGACGACCCGCCCGCCGTCAGGGCGTGGATACGGCGGCTGTTCGAGGAGTGCGACGAGGTGTTCTTCGCGGACACCTGGCGGCGCGTGCGGGTGCAGCTCGCCGCCGACGCCCGCCACAAGACGGAGCTGCTGCGCCGTCAGGGGCTCGCCGAAGCGATGGCGGCGGTCTCCCCCGCGGTCACGGTCGAGCGGGACGGTCCACGCACGCGGATCGTCGTGGACAAGCTCGGCCACGGCCGGACGACCGCCTTCGAAGCCGACTCGGGCTCGGGATCCGGCTCGGGATCCGGCTCGGGATCCGGCGCAGGCGTGACGCTGCTGCCCACCGCCTTCGGGTGGCCGCACCTGATCGCGCTGCACGCCCCGGGCTGGCAGCCCGTCGTCCAGTACCCGGTCTCCGGCCGCGAACTGGCCGGCGCCAGCACCCCGGTCGACACCGTCAAGCTGCGCCTGGAGGCCGTCGCCCACCCGCAGCGGATGCGGCTCTGCCGCTACCTCGCGCGGGGCGCGTACACGACGGGCGAGCTGGCCGACGCGAACGGGATCACCGCACCCGAGGTCTCCCGGCACCTCGCCGTGCTGCGCAAGGCGGGGCTGCTGACGACGCAGCGGCGCGGCCGCTACGTACTGCACCAGCTGGACGTCGCCGTGGTGGCGCGGCTCGGCAGCGACTTCCTGGAGGGGATGCTGCGCTGAACGGACCGTACGTGTCCGGCTCCGGCCACGGCCCGGCCACGGCCCGGTCACGCGCCCGGCGAGCGACGGGAGAGCGGCAGGCGGGCGAGCGGCGGGCGAGACGGGCCGCTCAGAGCCCCGGGTTGCCCCCGGCGCGCACCAGCCCGGTCTCGTAGGCGAGGACCACGACCTGGACGCGGTCGCGCAGGCCGAGTTTGGTGAGGATCCGGCCGACATGCGTCTTCACGGTCGCCTCGGAGAGCACCAGCCGGCCCGCGATCTCGCCGTTCGACAGCCCCTGCGCGACCAGCAGCAGCACTTCGCTCTCGCGGCTGGTCAGCCGGTCCAGCTCCTTGTTCCGCGGCTGCGCGCCGCCCGGCAGCATCGGTGAGAAGCGGTCCAGGAGCCGACGCGTGGTGGACGGGGCGACGACCGCGTCGCCGCTGTGCACCGCGCGGATCGCGCTCAGCAGCTCGCCCGGCGGGACGTCCTTCAGCATGAACCCGCTGGCGCCCGCCTTGAGACCGGAGAACGCGTACTCGTCGAGGTCGAAGGTGGTCAGGATCAGCACTCTGGGGGCGCCGGGCTGGGCGCAGATCCGGCGGGTGGCCTCGACGCCGTCCAGCCGGGGCATGCGCACGTCCATCAGGACGACGTCCACCTTGGTGGAGCGGAGCGTCTCGATGGCCTCGGCGCCGTTGCCTGCCTCGGCGACGACATCCATGTCCGGCTGCGCGGCCAGCACCATACGGAAACCGGTGCGCAGAAGTACCTGATCGTCGACGAGCATCACGCGAATCGACATATGGGGGGGTCCTTGTCCAGTAGGCCGAGCGGAACGGGGAAGAAGGCGGGGGACGTACGGCGGAGAAGGGACGGACGGCGGAGGAGAGGCGGACGGCGGAGGAGAGGCGGACGGCGGAGCGGAAGGGGCGCGACAGCCGGATGGGACCGGGGACGGACGGCGACGGCGACCGGACGGCTCGCGCTCAGTCCGCGGGCTTCAGCGGCAGCAGCGCGCTGATCCGGAATCCGCCGCCGGGCCGCGGCCCGGCGTCCAGCGTGCCGCCGACCATACCGACCCGCTCCCGCATCCCGATCATCCCGTGCCCGCGGCCGTCCGCCCCACCGTCCACGTACAGCTCCTGGGCCGCGCCCCGGCCGTCGTCCTCCACCAGCAGCCCCAGTCCGTCGTCGAAGTAGACGAGCCGCACGCTGGCGCCGACATCGGGACCGCCGTGCTTGCGGCTGTTGGTGAGCGCCTCCTGCACGATGCGGTACGCCGTCAGCTCGACGCCGCTGGGCAGCGGGCGGGCGGTGCCCTCGACGCGGAAGTCCACGGCGAGACCGGCCTCGCGCACCTTCTCGATCAGCTCCTCGATCTGGCCCACATCGGGCTGCGGCACGTACTCGCCGCTCTCCTTGGCATCGCCGGTCCGCAGCACCCCGAGCAGTCGGCGCATCTCGGCGAGCGCCTGGCGGCCCGTGCTCGAAATGGTCTCCAGCGCCTGTTTCGCCTGGTCGGGCGCGGCATCCAGGACGTAGGCGGCACCGTCGGCCTGGACCACCATCACCGAGACGTTGTGCGCGACGACATCGTGCAGCTCACGGGCGATCCTGGCGCGCTCGGCGGCGACCGCCACCTTGGCCTGTGCCTCGCGCTCCTTCTCCAGCCGGGTGGCGCGCTCCTCCAGCTGCTCCAGGTAGGCGCGCCGGGTCCTGATCGAGTCGCCGAGCACCCAGGCGAGGACGAAGGGCACGGCCAGCACCACCGCGGCGAAGAACCGGCCCGGCACCCCGTCGTCACCCGACGGCCAGCGCAGCTGGGACAGCGGCGCGGCGAGCAGCCCGCCGATCAGCGCGAACCGGGAGGCCCAGCGCGGGCCGCCCTCCGAGGCGACGGTGTAGATGATCACCAGCATCGCGAAGTCCGCCGGGTTGACATCCACGTCCAGCACGAGCTGCGCGACGCCCACGGCCGTCACCAGGAGCAGGATCTTGGCGGGCGCGCGACGGCGCAGCGCCACCGACAGGCTCAGCAGCAGAACGGCCGCCATCGCCACCAGCCGGGGCGCGACGCCGAGGTTCGTCTGGACCGCCCACAACAGGGAGAACCCGAAGAGGAGGACAGCCAGAAAACTGTCGACACTCGTCGGGTGTCTGCGGAGGAAGTCGTAGAAGCGCTGCACGTAACCCAGCGTAGGGAGGCGGAGACGGCGGACGGGTCAACCGGAGGGTCGATCCGGTCGGCGGAAGCGTACTCCCCAAGGTGGAGACTTGGCGTCGTGGTGGATGATGTGACGCACGAGACGGACAGGGCGCGGGGCACGCGCGGCGGCCGGTACGGGACGGAACCGGAACGGCGGGCCGGGGCGGCGGAGGCGGAGCCCGTACGGTGGCGCGTGGCCGCCGAGGCGGCGCTGTACGGCCCGGACGGCTTCTATCTGCGCCCCGAGGGCCCCGCCGCGCACTTCCGTACCTCCGTGCACGCCTCCCCGCTCTTCGCCACCGCCGTGGCCCGGCTGCTGGCCGGGACGGCGCGGGAGCTGGCGACCGACGAGATCGCGGTCGTCGACCTCGGCGCGGGCCACGGCGAGCTGCTGACCGGGATCCTGGCGGCGGTCCCCGACGGCCTCACGGTGCGCCCGTACGCCGTCGAGCGCGCCGCCAGGCCCGCCGGGCTCGACCCGAGGATCGAGTGGTGCGCGCGGCCGCCGCGCGGGGTGCGGGGGCTGCTGTTCGCGAACGAGTGGCTCGACAACGTGCCCGTCGACGTCGCGGAGACCGGCGAGGACGGTGTGGTGCGCTACGTCCTGGTCCGGCCGGACGGCTCCGAGGAGCCGGGCGAGCCGGTCGAGGGCGCCGACGCCCGGTGGCTGGAGCGCTGGTGGCCGGCGGCCGGCCCCGGGACGCGGGCGGAGATCGGCCGCCCCCGCGACGAGGCGTGGGCGGCGGCGGTGGCCACCCTGGAGCGGGGGCTCGCCGTCGCCGTCGACTACGCGCACGTACGGGCGGCCCGCCCGCCGTTCGGCACCCTGACCGGCTTCCGGGCGGGCCGCGAGGTGGCTCCCGTACCGGACGGCGGGCGCGATCTGACCGCCCATGTGGCCCTGGACGCCTGCGCGTTGCCCGGCGCGGAGCTGCTGACGCAGCGCGAGGCGCTGCGCAGGCTCGGGGTGAGCGGGGCGCGCCCGCCGCTCGCCCTCGCCGCCACCGACCCGCCCGGCTACGTACGGGCGCTGTCGGCGGCCGGGGCGGCGGCGGAGCTGACGGCGCGCGGCGGGCTGGGCGACTTCGGGTGGCTCGTCCAGCCGGTCGGTACCGCTCCGAGTGGCCCGGACGGCGCTCTGAGAGACTGTGGCCCATGACGGAGACCACCCGGACGACGGTCGGCATCGGCGGCGCGGCGGAGAGCACCGACATGGTGCTCAATATCGGTCCGCAGCACCCCTCCACCCACGGTGTGCTCCGGCTGCGCCTCGTGCTGGACGGCGAGGTGATCCGGCAGGCGGAGCCGGTGATCGGCTATATGCACCGGGGTGCGGAGAAGCTTTTCGAGGCGCGGGACTACCGGCAGATCGTGATGCTCGCCAACCGCCACGACTGGCTGTCGGCGTTCGCCAACGAGCTGGGTGTGGTGATGGCCGTCGAGCGGATGCTCGGCATGGAGGTGCCCGAGCGCGCCGTGTGGACCAGGACGCTGCTCGCCGAGCTGAACCGGGTGCTGAACCATCTGATGTTCCTCGGCTCGTATCCGCTGGAGCTGGGCGGCATCACCCCGATGTTCCACGCGTTCCGGGAGCGCGAGGAGCTGCAGGCCGTGATGGAGGAGATCTCCGGCGGCCGGATGCACTACATGTTCAACCGGGTCGGCGGCCTCAAGGAGGACCTTCCGGCGGGCTGGCAGGGCCGCGCCCGGCACGCGATCGCCGACGTGCGCTCGCGGATGGACGTGTACGACCGGCTGGTCCTCGGCAACGAGATCTTCCGGGGGCGTACGCGCGGCGTCGGGGTGCTGTCGCGGGAGGCGGTGCACGCGTACGGGGTGTCGGGGCCGATCGCCCGCGCCTCGGGGGTGGACTTCGACCTGCGCCGCGACGAGCCGTATCTCGGCTACGGCGAACTGGGCGGCACGCTCAAGGTGGTGACCCGCGAGGAGGGCGACTGCCTGGCGCGGTTCGAATGCCTGCTGGACCAGACGCACAACGCGCTGGCGCTGGCGGACGCCTGCCTGGACCGGATCGCCGAGCTGCCGCCGGGCCCGATCAACCAGCGGCTGCCCAAGGTGCTGAAGGCCCCGGAGGGCCACACGTACGCCTGGACGGAGAACCCGCTCGGCGTCAACGGCTACTACCTGGTGTCGAAGGGCGAGAAGACGCCGTACCGGCTGAAGCTGCGCTCGGCCTCGTTCAACAACATCCAGGCGCTGACCGAACTGCTGCCAGGGACGCAGGTGGCGGACATGGTGGCGATCCTGGGGTCGCTGTTCTTCGTCGTCGGCGACATCGACAAGTAGGCGACGACACCGACGAGTAGGCAGGCAGCCTCACCAGGGGCGCCGGATCGGGCCCGGCCGATCGGGTCAGGCCGCTCGGGGCCCGGCCGATCCTGGCCCACCGGATCGGGACGGTGGCCTGGGACAGTGGCCCGGGACAGCGGCCCGTCAGGAACCGACGGCGCCGCGCAGCTCGCCGAGTTCGAGCCGCTCGGTCTCGTCGTGCGCGGTCAGGTCGATGACCTGTCCGACGCCCCGGTCCTCCGACCTGCGGCGCTCGGCGAGCGCCTCCTCACCGACGACGTCCGCGAGGTCCTCGCGCTCCAGCCGGGCCGCCGGGCCGGGCCGGTCGCCCCCGCTCTCGCCCTCGCCTCCGGCCTCTTCCCCGGTCTCCCCCCGGCTCCCGCCCGACGGTGCCTCGTCGTGGGGCTGTTCGTCTCCCTCGGGCCGGTTCTCCGCGCCGAAGAAGTCGAAGCCGCCCTCCGGCCGCACCGGGCGGCGCAGCGGGGAGTACGGCACGATCGCGGACGCGGTCGGCACCCGGGTGGCGGGCAGGGCGACCGGGCGGCTGTGCTCGGCCCCCGTGTCCGCCGCGTGCTTCCCCCGCTGGTCCTCGGCCTCCGTGGCCCGCTCGGCCAGATCGCGGGCGCGGGCCGCCTCGACGGTGCGCCTGGCCTGCTGGGCGGCGCCGTTGCGCGCCAGCTCGTCCAGGGCGCGGGCGGCGCCGAGATACGCCGCCGCGGACGCCGTATCGCTCGCGGCGGTCAGCGCCTTGGGCTCGGCCGCCGCCTCCAGGGCGAGCTGCCGCCGCCCCTCCAGCGCCGTGGCCCGCTCGGTCTCCGCCGTGGCGTAGCGCCGCAGCAGCGCGGCGTGCTCGCCGCGCAGCTTGGCCAGCTCGACGCGCTTGGCCCGGAGTTTGGCGTCGAGCTTGCCGCGCAACTCGCGCGACTCCTCGACGTCGGCCTCCAGTTCGGCCACGCGCTCCTCGGTCTTCCACTGGTCGCTCTCGCGTCCGCGCGCCAGCTCGGCGACCTGGCGGCCCGCGCTGCGGTCCCAGCCGCGCATGAAGACCGCGCCGGTGACGGCGGCGGCCGCCGCCGCGGCGACGAGCCCGCGCAGCACCAGCGGATCGGCGAACAGCCAGGCGCCCGCGGCGCAGAGGACCGCGGCTCCGGCGACCGCCGTGGGCGGCAGAAGCTTGTGGAGGGGTGGGGAATGGCGGTGGCGTCCACGTGGCATGGCCTGAAATTTACCGTGCGTGGGAGCCGAATGGGGCACCGGTCGGACAATCTTTCCCGGTCTGTGGCCGGGCCCCCGCCGTTCCTCTTCCGTTTCCGCTGGAGAACTCCTTTATGCCTGTTGCGGGTTACCCGGCGCCACCCGCGCGGGAGCTACTTCTTGACCAGACCTTTGGACTCCAGATACTCCTTGGCGACGTCCTCCGGCTTCGCCCGCTCGCCGTCGACCTTGAGGTTCAACTTCCCGAGATCCTCGGTCGTCAGAGCAGCTGTCAGCTTGCCCAGAACGTCGGCTATCTCCTGTGAACCGGCGTCCTTGGCATTGACGACCGGCAGGACGTTGTCCGCGTTCTGCAGCTTCTTGTCGTCCTCCAGGACCACGAGCCCGAAGCTGTCGAGCGTGCCGTCGGTGGTGGAGGTGAGGACGAGTTGGTCCACGCCGTCCTTGACGGCCTGCTTGGACTGCGGAGTGCCGACGCCCTTCGGGTCGATGTCCGTGACATCGATGCCGTACGTCTTCTTGAGGCCGGGCGCGCAGAACGGCCGGACGGCGCACTCGTCACCTGCGGCGATCTTCACTTCGATCTTGCTCTTGCCGAGGTCGGAAAGCGTCTTGAGCTTGTTCTTCTCGGCGAATTCCTTCGTGACCGCGAAGGCATTCTGGTCGACCGCCCGCCCGGCCGGGAGCACCTTCAGCCCGCGCGGCTCGGCGAGCTTCTTCAGCTCGGCGACGGTCGCGTCGGCGTCGCTGGAGGCGAGGGGCTTCGCCTCCGCCGTCTTCGCGCCGTTCACCTTGGCGTTGAGGAATTCCGTGATCGTCGCGGCGTATTCCGGGACCACGTCGATCTCGCCCTTCTCCAGGGAGGGCTCGTACAGCTCGCGGTTCTTCACCGTCGTGACGGAGGTGGAGTAGCCGGAGTCGGCGAGGATCCGGGCGTACAGCTCGGCCAGCACCTTCGACTCGGTGAAGGCGGCCGCACCGATGACCAGCGAGCCCTTCTTGCCCGAGCCGGAGCCGGAGTCCGAGCCTGCGTTGTCCTTCTCCAGGCTGTCGCCGCCGCACGCGGCGAGCGAGACGGTCAGCGCGACCACTCCCAGTGCCGCACCCGCTATGCGCGAGGTCTTGCTCATGATGTCCACCATCTCCAAGAGGCCAAAAGGTCGGTCGTCACGCGGTCTTGCGGGCGGGGGCCGGGGAAGCCGGGGCCGCCGTACGGTCCGGAGCCGGACCGGGGGCGGCTATGGACGGCGCCGGGTCGATGATCCGGTCGATCGCCACCAGCACCCCCTCGACGAGCAGCGCGAGCAGCGCGACCAGGAGTGCGCCCGCGACCACCTGCGCGGTGTTGTACGTGTTGAATCCGGCGGTGATGAGCCGGCCGAGGCCGCCCTGCCCCACCATCGCCGCGATGGTCGCGGTGGCGACCACCTGCACGGAGGCGGACCGCAGTCCGGTCATGATCAGCGGGTAGGCGAGGGGCAGCTCCACCCGTACGAAGAGCTGGCGGCCCGACATCCCCATCCCCCGGGCGGCCTCCACCACCGCGCGGTCCACCGCCCGCATCCCCACATAGGCGTTGGTCAGCAGCGGCGGCACGGCGAACAGCACCAGCGCGATCACGGTCGGCACCGAGCCCGCGTTGCGCAGCGGGGAGACCATGAAGAGCGCGAGCACCGCGAAGACGGGGATGGCCCGGCCCGCGTTGGAGATGTTGATCGCGAGGGAGCCGCCCTTGCCGATGTGGCCCAGCCACAGGGCCACCGGCAGGGCGATCGCGCAGGCCAGGGCGAGCGAGAGCCCGCTCACGTACACATGCTCCTGGAGGCGGTGCCACACCCCGCCGTCGCCCGACCAGTTGGCGCCCGTGGTCAGCCAGGACCACGCGTCCGACAGCACACCCATCGTCACGCCACCGCCCCGGCCGACGCGGACGCGCCCTCAGGCGCGCGTACCGCCTTGTCGGGCGTACGTATGCGGGTCCAGGGCGTCAGCAGCCGCTGCACGCCCAGCAGCAGCAGATCGGCGACGACCGCCAGCAGCACGCAGAGCACGGACGCCGCCAGCACCTGCGCCTTGAAGAAGCTCGACAGCGCGTCCTCGATGAGATTGCCGAGCCCGCCCCTGCCGACGATCGAGCCGACCGTGGTCAGGGCGATCGTGGAGACCGTGGCGATGCGCAGCCCCGCCATCAGCGCCGGCAGCGCGAGCGGCAGCTCGACCTCCCAGAGCAGCCTTCCCGGCCCGTATCCCATCCCGCGCGCCGCTTCCCTGGCCTCTTCC
This sequence comes from Streptomyces corynorhini, assembly GCF_003346515.1. Lineage (GTDB taxonomy): Bacteria > Actinomycetota > Actinomycetes > Streptomycetales > Streptomycetaceae > Streptomyces > Streptomyces corynorhini. The sequence goes on along the minus strand of NZ_QQNA01000019.1, from coordinate 13,166 downwards.
GGAACGGATTCCAGCCCGGCCATGATGTTCCGGACGAGAATCGTCAGTGAATACAGCACGAGACCCGTGATCACCAGCCCCGCGGAGAGACCGAACAGCGGCAGCAGCAGCGAGAACATCGCCAGGGAGGGAATCGTGTAGAGCAGGGTCGTCAGACCCAGCACCGGCCCGGCGAAAGCGGGCCTGCTCCGCGCCAGCAGCGCCAGCGGAAATGCCACCGCCAGCCCGATGGCGACCGAGACCACCGTGATCCACACGTGCTGGACCGTGGCGTCGGTCAGCTCCTGACCGCGGGAGCGGAGATATTCGCCGCAGATCCAGTCGTTCGCCGCCAGGCATCCTCGCGCACTCATCCGTCCCCACCTCCCCCGTCTTCCGCTGAGTATGTGTGCCGCGCGTATGTGTGGCACCTATGTCCGGCGACCCTATCCCCGACCACTGACATTCGCGGAAGCCCGCCACATTCCAGCAACATGGCCTTCACACAACTCGCAGCACAATGGGGAACCATGATCCGATTCGAGCACGTCACCAAGCGGTACCCGGACGGCACGACCGCTGTCGACGATCTCTCCTTCGAGGTCGCGCGCGGTGAACTGGTCACGCTCGTCGGACCCTCCGGCTGCGGCAAGACCACCACCATGAAAATGGTCAACCGGCTGATCGAACCGACCGGAGGACGGATATTCCTCGACGGCGAGGACATAGCGGCCATCGACCCGGTCCAGCTCCGGCGCCGGATCGGCTATGTCATCCAGCAGGTGGGGCTCTTCCCGCACAAGACGGTTCTGGAGAACACCGCGACCGTCCCGCACCTCCTTGGCTGGAAACGGGGCAAGGGCCGCGAGCGCGCCGCGGAACTCCTCGACCTGGTCGGCCTCGACCCGTCGGTCTACGGCGACCGCTACCCCGAGCAGCTCTCCGGCGGCCAGCGCCAGCGCGTCGGGGTGGCCCGCGCGCTCGCCGCCGACCCGCCCGTCCTGCTGATGGACGAGCCCTTCGGCGCCGTCGACCCCGTGGTGCGCGACCACCTCCAGAGCGAGTTCCTCCGGCTCCAGGAAGCGGTCGACAAGACCGTGCTGTTCGTCACGCACGACATCGAGGAGGCCGTCAGGCTCGGCGACCGCATCGCCGTCTACGGCCAGGGCCGGATCGAACAGTTCGACGCCCCCGCCGCCGTCCTCGGCGCGCCCGCCACCCCGTACGTCGCGGACTTCGTGGGCGCCGACCGCGGCCTCAAGCGGCTCTCCGTCACCCCCATCGAGGAGGGCGACCTGGAACAGCCGCCCGTACTCCACCTCGACGACCCGCTCGGGCGGGCCTCCGCCCGGCTCGCCGAGGAGGGCGCGCGCTGGGCCGTCGTACTGGACTCGGACGACAATCTGCACGGCTGGATCTCCACCGACCGCACCGGCGCCTCCGGGACCGTACGGGAGCACGCCCGCCGGATGGAGGCGTGGCTGCCGGTCGGCGCCTCCCTCAAGCAGGCGTTCGCCACCATGCTCCAGCACGACGCCGGGTGGATCGCCGTCATCGACAAGGAGGAGACGGGCCGCTTCCTCGGCGTCCTCACCCCGGCCCGGCTGCACGAGGCGCTGCGCCGGTCGATCGACGCGGACGTGCGGGCCGTGCCCCGTACGGAGGTGGAGCTGGAGACCGTCAGCAAGGTGGCCTCCGCCTGACCGGCCCGTGCGGGCCGGTCAGGCGGCCGGCCCGCACGGGCGGGCGGGTCAGGCGCCGCTGAGCCGTCCGCTCATCCACACCAGGGCCGGCGGGATCTCCCGGCGCCAGGTGTTGAAGTTGTGCGCGCCGCTCGGAAGGATGATCGACGAGACCTGGGACGGCTCCTTGACCTTGCTGATGAACGTCTCGGTGTCCTTGAGGTTGCGCTCGCCCTTCCTGGAGCTGGTGACGAGCAGCGACGTCTCGCCCTGCGGCAGGTGGTCCAGGCTCCACAGGAGGTCCGACCGGTTCCTGAGGTTGTTGTCGCCCTGGAAGAGGTCGCCGGTGGTCGGGTCCTCGGCCGCCTTGTAGTACGCGGAGAGCCCGACGCCCACCGAGAACCGCTCCGGGTGGCGCATCGCGATCTTCAGCGCGCAGTAGCCGCCGGTGGAGTTGCCGATGACGCCCCAGCTGCGCGGCACGTCCTTCACGCGGTACGCCTGCGACACCGCCGTCGGCACGTCCTCGGCGAGGAAGGTCTCGGTCTGCGGACCGCCGGGGATGTCCACGCACTCGGTGTCCCGGGGCGGTGCCACGGTGGGCCGCAGCATCACCAGGATCATCGGCTGCATCTTGTCGGCCTTGGCCAGCTGCCAGGCGGTCGTCGGATAGTTGAGGCCCTTGATCAGGTTCTCCGCCACGCCCGGGTAGCCGGTGAGCACCACGGCCGCCGGGAACTTCTGCCTCTTGAACTGCGGCTGGAAGTACTGCGGCGGCAGGTAGACGTACGCGGTGCTGTCGATCCCCGACTTCCGGCCGCTCACGGCGATCTTCTGGATCTGCCCGGAGACCGACGGCCGGCGGCTGCCCGGCACGGGCGCGTGCTGGGTGTCCATGACCGTGACGTTCTTGCCGTCGGCCGCCGCCCGGCCCACCACCGACCCCAGCTGCTGCTCCTGGCCGAAGAGATCCCCCCACGTCCCGTAGAAGAGGAAATACTGATTGGCAACGAGCGCGACCGCCGCGAAGATGGAGACCTGCGTGGCGAACAGCAGCCCGACGCGCCCGGCCACGGCCCGTGTCGTACGGCGGGACAGCCGTGGCCACAGCCAGACGGTCAGAACGAACAGCAATACGGCCAGCACGACCGCCAGAGCCAGGACTTTACGGCTGGTAAGACCCATGTCGACCGAAGCTCTTCCGTGAGATTTTCCCGAACACAGCGGAACCCGCACCCCGAAAGCCACGTCCTAGAGGTCGCAAAATGTCCGGCCCGCACCGAAACAGCGAACCGGACACCACACTCTCTCGCGGAACCACGGGAAGCGATGTCTGTGACGCTAGATGGGGATAAATCGGGATCGGTTCCGGATCGGATGAATCGTTCGTCGAGCGCGCCGACCGGCTCGCTGACCGGGCGTCTGCCGGACCGGGCGCGGCGGCTGTTCGGCGGCCCGCGCCCCGACTCCGTACCGGCGCTGGTCGGTACCGCCTGCGCGTTCATCGGCCTGATCGACATCGCCGCCGGAGTCTTCCCCCGCTTCCGGCACAGCCGGATGCACACCCTCGCCGAGGTGCTGCCGGGGGCGCTCGGCCCCTTCGCCGCCGCGCTCGCGCTGAGCGCCGGCGTACTCCTGCTGCTGCTGGCGCACGGGCTCAAGCGCCGCAAACGACGCGCCTGGCGCGCGGCCGTCATCCTGCTGCCGGCCGGTGCCGTCGCGCAGTTCGGCTACCGGCACTCGGTCCTCGGCGCCGTGTTCTCGCTGACCCTGCTCGCGCTGCTGGTCTGGCACCGCGGCGAGTTCGCGGCGCTGCCCGACCCCCGCAGCCGGTGGCGGGCGCTCGCCAACTTCGTCCTCATGGGCGCGGGCTCCATCGGCCTGGGACTGGTGATCGTCAGCGTCCATCCGCGCCGGACCGTGGGCAACCCCAGCCTGACCGACCGTCTCGAACACGTGCTGTACGGCCTGTTCGGCCTCGAAGGACCGGTCGAGTACAGCGGCAGCGTCGACTGGACCGTCGGCTACTCGCTCGGCGCCCTCGGTCTGCTCACCGCCCTCACCACCATCTACCTGGCCTTCCGGCCCGAGCACCCGGCGGCCCGGCTCACCGAGGAGGACGAGCGGCGGCTGCGCGCCCTCCTCGACCGGCACGGCGCCCGCGACTCCCTCGGCCACTTCGCCCTGCGCCGCGACAAGGGCGTGGTCTTCTCCCCCAGCGGCAAGGCGGCCGTCTGCTACCGCGTCGTCTCCGGCGTGATGCTCGCCAGCGGCGACCCCATCGGCGACGTCGAGGCGTGGCCCGGCGCCATCGAACGCTTCATGGACGAGGCCAAGTCGCACTCCTGGACCCCCGCCGTCATGGGGTGCAGCGAGACCGGCGGCGAGGTCTGGACCCGGGAGACCGGCCTCGACGCGCTGGAGCTGGGCGACGAAGCGGTGGTGGACGTGCCGGATTTCTCCCTGCACGGACGCGCCATGCGGAACGTACGCCAGATGGTGAAGCGCATCGAGCGCGCCGGCTACGAAACGCGGGTACGGCGCGTCCGTGACCTCTCCGACGGCGAGCTGGAGCGGGTACGCCGCGCCGCCGACGACTGGCGCGGCACCGACACCGAGCGCGGCTTCTCCATGGCCCTCGGCCGGATCGGCGACCCCGCCGACGGCGACTCGGTGATCGCCACCGCCCACAAGCCGGGCGACGAGACGCCCGGCCCCTACGGCGACCTGAAGGCCGTCCTCCACTTCGTTCCGTGGGGCACGGACGGCATGTCCCTCGACCTGATGCGCCGCGACCGCTCCGCCGACCCCGGCATGAACGAGCTGCTGATCGTCGCCGCCCTGCACGCCGCCCCCCACCTGGGTGTGGTCCGGGTCTCGCTCAACTTCGCGATGTTCCGCTCGGCGCTCGCCCGGGGCGAGCGGCTGGGCGCGGGACCGGTGCTGCGCTGCTGGCGGGGGCTGCTCGTCTTCCTCTCGCGCTGGTTCCAGATCGAGTCGCTGTACAAGTTCAACGCCAAGTTCCAGCCGCGCTGGGAACCGCGGTACGTGATCTTCCGCTCGACCGGCGACCTGCCCAGGATCGGCTTCGCCGCGATGCAGGCCGAGGGCTTCGTCACGCTGGCCCTGCCGCGTCCGCTGCGCCGCCTCGGCAGCGGCGGGCGCGACCACCGTGACCGGCCGGGCAGCCACCCGAACGCCCGCACCCCGTCCGATCACGAGATCCGTACGGCGTAGACCGGAGCCCGGGACGCCGCTCCCCGGCCATGTCGCGGAGCAGCGCGGGACTTCCCCCGGCCGGGTCACCGGACACCCCATAGGGTGGGCATATGAGTAGCTTGCGCGGGCGTGGAACGGTCGAGGGGCTCCCCCGGTGGGACCGCTGCGCGGTCATGGGGGTCGTCAACGTGACGCCCGACTCCTTCTCCGACGGCGGGCGCTGGTTCGACACCACCGCCGCCGTCAAACGCGGGCTCGGGCTGGCCGCCGAGGGCGCCGACCTGGTGGACGTGGGCGGCGAGTCGACCCGGCCCGGCGCGTCCCGGGTCGACGAGGACGAGGAGCTGCGCCGGGTCGTGCCCGTCGTGCGCGGCCTGGCCTCCGAGGGCGTCACCGTCTCCGTGGACACCATGCGCGCCTCGGTCGCGGAGCAGGCGGTCGCCGCAGGCGCCGCCCTGGTCAACGACGTCAGCGGCGGGCTCGCCGACCCGGCGATGGTGCCCGCGGTCGCGGCGGCGGGCGTGCCCTTCGTGGTCATGCACTGGCGCGGCTTCAGCGACGGCATGAACAGCCGCGCCGTCTACACGGACGTCGTCGCGGAGGTCCTCGCCGAGCTGCGCGCCCGGATGGACGCGGTGATCGACGGCGGTGTCGCGCCCGAGCGCCTGGTCGTCGATCCGGGCCTGGGCTTCGCCAAGCGGGCCGAACACGATCTGACGCTCCTCGCCCACCTGGCCGAGCTGCGCGCCCTGGGCCGTCCCCTGCTGGTCGCGGCGTCCCGCAAACGGTTCCTCGGCCATGTCCTCGCGGACGGCGACGGCTCCCCGCCGCCCGCCCGCGAACGGGACGCGGCCACCGCCGCCGTCTCCGCGCTCGCCGCCCGCGAGCGCGCCTGGGCGGTGCGGGTCCACGAGGTACGGGCGACGGCGGACGCGGTACGGGTCGCGCGCGCGGTGGAGGTCGCCGAATGACGGCGCGCACCGACACCGAGCAGGTCGAGCTGGCCAACACGACCTTCTACGAGGTGATGGAGCGCAGCGACTTCGAATCGCTGTCCGGGCTCTGGCTGGACGGCGACGACGACGGCGTCTCCTGCGTCCACCCGGGCTGGCCCGTGCTCTCCGGCCGCGGCGAGGTGCTGCGCTCGTACGCCCTGATCATGGCGAACACGGAGTACATCCAGTTCTTCCTGACCGATGTCGAGGTGTCCGTCAGCTCGGACACCGCCCTGGTCACCTGTACGGAGAACATCCTGAGCGGCGGCCCGGCCGAGGAGAGCGGCGAGCTGGGCCCGCTCGTCGGCCAGCTGGTCGTCGCGACGAACGTGTTCCGGCGCACCTCCGAGGGGTGGAAGCTGTGGTCGCACCACGGCTCGCCCGTACTGGCCGAGACCGAAGAGGAACCGGACGACGAGACACCCGCGTGAGTGGGCGGGTCCCTCCGGTGGATTGACCCCGGTGCGCGCGGGGTAGGGGCGGGCTGCCCCGGGCGCACCCCGCAGGAGAGCACTGTCGGTGCCCGCGGGTAGATTCGGAAGAGGGTACGGAGCCGCCCGTACGCGGCCGGGTGCCCGACGACCAACGACAGCAGGAGTGATTCGCGTGGACCGTGTCGCGCTGCGCGGCCTCAAGGCCCGTGGGCACCATGGCGTCTTCCCCCGGGAGCGGGAGGAGGGCCAGACCTTCATCGTGGATCTGGTGCTCGGCCTCGACACCCGTCCCGCGGCCGCCGCCGACGACCTGACGAAGACGGTGCACTACGGGATCGTGGCCGAGGAGGTCGTGGAGGTCGTCCAGGGGGAGCCGGTCGATCTGATCGAGACGCTGGCGGAGCGCATCGCGCAGCGCTGCCTGAAACACGACGGCGTCGAGGAGGTCGAAGTGGTCGTCCACAAACCCGACGCACCGATCACGGTGCCCTTCGACGATGTGACCGTCACCATCACCCGGAGCCGAGTATGACTGTGTTTTCCGCCGGCGGGCCGCAGAGCGACCCGACCGTTCAGCCGGTACCCGCCTCGGTGGTCGCCCAGGTGGACGCCGCGGACAGCACGCTGTCCAATCCGCAGTGGGCCGTGGTCGCCCTCGGCTCCAACCTCGGCAACCGGCTGGAGACGCTCCAGGGCGCCGTCGACGCCCTGGAGGACACGCCGGGCCTCCGGGTCAAGGCGGTCTCCCCGGTGTACGAGACGGAGCCCTGGGGCGTGGACCCCGGCTCCCAGCCGTCGTACTTCAACGCGGTCGCCGTGATCAGGACGACGCTGCCGCCGTCCTCGCTGCTGGAGCGCGGCCAGGCCATCGAGGAAGCCTTCGACCGGGTCCGCGAGGAGCGCTGGGGGCCGCGCACGATCGACGTGGACATCGTGGCGTACGCGGACGTCGTGTCGGACGACCCGCTGCTCACCCTGCCGCACCCGAGGGTCCACGAGCGCGCCTTCGTCCTCGCCCCGTGGCACGACGTGGATCCGGGCGCCCTCGTCCCTGGCCGCGGTCCCGTCGCGGAGCTGCTGGCCGCGATCGGCCGCGCGGGCATACACCCCCGGGCCGATCTGGAACTGCGCCTGCCCGAGTAGTCGTGGTACGGCGAAGTAGGCTCGCCAAGATCGGTGCGGAACGGATGAGTACGGCGCGAGGCGGAGGACTTTCTCGGTGAAGCAGTTGCGGATCGGCGTCCTCGCCGGCCTGTTCGTGGTGGCGGGCGTGCTGTCGTGGGCCGCAGCCCGCCTCTGGGACGCGTTCGGCACGCTGCCGAGCGTGCCCCTCGCGGCGCCCATCGTGCTGGCGGCGATCGCCGCCGTACTCTCCGCGACCGCCCTCTCCCTGCGCTCCCGGCTGCGCGCCCAGCGCGAGCGCCGCCCCGACGCCAGGGGCGTCGACCCGCTCATGGCGGCCCGCGCGGTCGTCTTCGGTCAGTCGAGCGCCCTGGTGGCGGCCCTGGTCAGCGGCGTCTACGGCGGCGCGGGCGTCTTCCTGCTCGGCTCCCTGGACATCCCCGTCCGCCGCGACCAGGCCATCTACGCCGGCTTCTCGGTCCTGGCGGGCATCGCGGTGATCGCCGCCGCGTTCTTCCTGGAGCACGTCTGCAAGCTCCCCGACGACTCGGACGACGACCACGGAGGCAACGGCGCGGCCCCGGCGGGCCCGGCGGCGTAACGGGCGCCGGGCCCGCCCGGCACCGGCCGGGCGGTCGTCAGCGGGCCATGATCAGGCTCATGGCCTCCGCGCGGGTGGCGGGCGATCGCATCTGGCCGCGGACCGCCGAGGTGATCGTCTTGGCGCCCGCCTTCCGTACCCCACGCATGGTCATGCACATGTGCTCGCACTCGACCACGACGATCACGCCGCGCGGTTCGAGGATCTCCATCAGGGAGTCGGCGATCTGCGTGGTCAGCCGCTCCTGGACCTGCGGGCGACGGGCGTAGACATCCACCAGCCTGGCCAGCTTCGACAGCCCGGTGATCTTCCCGTCGGCCGACGGGATGTAGCCGACATGGGCGACGCCGGTGAACGGGACCAGATGATGTTCGCAGGAGGACATCACTTCGATGTCCTTCACGAGGACCATCTCGTCGTGGCCCAGGTCGAAGGTCGTCGTCAGCACGTCCTCCGGGTTCTGCCAGAGCCCCGCGAATATCTCCCTGTACGCGCGGGCCACCCGGCCGGGAGTGGCCCGCAGCCCCTCGCGGTCCGGGTCCTCGCCGACGGCGATCAGCAGCTCCCGCACGGCGTCCTCGGCCCGTTTCACGTCGAACTCGCGGACGGGGCTCGCGCCGTCCAGCGTCACCGGGTCGGTCATGTGTGCCTCGTTCCTGTGCCGTGCCTGATGCGGGGCTCTTCCGTACGGACATACGAAAGCCGCGCCCCCACAGGCTAGAACCTGGGGGACGCGGCTTCCATTCCGGGCCCGGCGGGGCGCCCGGATCAGCTCTCCGGGCGGTCCTCGGGAACCGCTTCGGTCGGCGTCTCGCCGGTCGTCACCGCGGGAAGCCCGCCGTTCGAACCGGCCGCGCCGTTGGTGAGCGCCAGCTCCTTGGGCGAGAGCACCGGCGGGCGCGTCGAAGGCGTACGACGCGACGAGCCGGTCCAGGCCGGGCGGGAGGGACGCTTGACGATGGTCGAGAAGACCTCGGCGATCTGCTCCTTGTTGAGCGTCTCCTTCTCCAGGAGTGCCAGGACCAGATTGTCGAGAACGTCACGGTTCTCGACGAGGATCTCCCACGCCTCGTTGTGCGCGGTCTCGATGAGCTTCTTGACCTCTTCGTCGACCAGCGCGGCGACCTCTTCCGAGTAGTCGCGCTGATGGCCCATCTCACGGCCGACGAACGGTTCGGTGTTGTCGCCGCCGAACTTGATCGCGCCGAGCCGCTCGGTCATGCCGTACTGCGTGACCATCGCGCGGGCCGTGGCCGTGGCCTTCTCGATGTCGTTGGCCGCGCCCGTGGTCGGGTCGTGGAAGACCAGCTCCTCGGCCGCGCGCCCGCCCAGCATGTACGCGAGCTGGTCGAGCATCTCGTTGCGCGTGGTCGAGTACTTGTCCTCGTCGGGCAGGACCATGGTGTAGCCCAGAGCCCGGCCGCGGGACAGGATCGTGATCTTGTGCACCGGGTCGGAGTTCGGAGACGCCGCGGCGACCAGGGCGTGGCCGCCCTCGTGGTACGCGGTGATCTTCTTTTCCTTCTCGGACATGATCCGGGTCCGCTTCTGCGGGCCCGCCACGACGCGGTCGATCGCCTCGTCGAGGGAGTGGTTGTCGACGAGCTTCTTGTCGCTGCGCGCCGTCAGGAGCGCCGCTTCGTTCAGCACGTTCGCCAGGTCCGCGCCGGTGAAGCCGGGCGTACGACGGGCGACCGCGCCCAGGTCGACGTCCGGGGAGACCGGCTTGCCCTTCTGGTGGACCTTGAGGATCTCCAGCCGGCCCTGCATGTCCGGGCGGTCGACCGCGATCTGCCGGTCGAAACGTCCCGGGCGCAGCAGCGCCGGGTCGAGGATGTCGGGACGGTTCGTGGCGGCGATCAGGATGACGCCGCCCTTCACGTCGAAGCCGTCCATCTCGACGAGCAGCTGGTTGAGCGTCTGCTCGCGCTCGTCGTGGCCACCGCCGAGGCCCGCACCGCGGTGCCGGCCGACGGCGTCGATCTCGTCCACGAAGACGATCGCCGGAGCGTTCGCCTTGGCCTGCTCGAAGAGGTCGCGCACCCGGGAGGCGCCGACACCGACGAACATCTCCACGAAGTCGGAGCCGGAGATCGAGTAGAACGGGACGCCGGCCTCGCCCGCGACGGCGCGGGCCAGCAGGGTCTTGCCCGTGCCGGGCGGGCCGTAGAGCAGCACACCCTTCGGGATCTTGGCGCCGACGGCCTGGAACTTGGCCGGCTCCTGGAGGAATTCCTTGATCTCGTGGAGTTCCTCGACTGCCTCGTCGGACCCCGCCACATCGGCGAACGTGGTCTTGGGGGTGTCCTTGGTGATGAGCTTGGCCTTGGACTTCCCGAACTGCATGACGCGGGAGCCGCCGCCCTGCATCTGATTCATCAGGAACAGGAAGACCACGACGATCAGCACGAAGGGGAGCAGCGAGAACAGAACCGAGAGGAACGGGCTCTGCTTCGTCGGCGAGACCGTATAGCCCTTGGAGATGTCGCCGTTCTGGAACTTCGTCTGAAGTGTCTGGGCCAGCTGGGAACCCTGGCTGCCGATATAGCTGGCCTGGATCTTGTCGCTGCCCTTGACCTTGACGCCGTTCTTGAGGTCGACCTTGATGACCTGGTCGTCACCGGTGGTCAGTTTGACCTGCTCGGCCTGGTTCTTGCTGATCGCCTGGACGACCTCGCCGGTGTCCACCGTCTTGTAGCCGCTGCCCGAGCCGACGACATTCATCAGCACGACCACGGCGAGGACGGCCAGCACGATCCACATGACCGGCCCACGGAAGTATCGCTTCACGTCCATCCATACGAGGCGAAGTCGCCCCGTCCCTCCTGCCCGTAGGTAAATGCTGCTGTGAGAAAAGAGTGTTCTTCGGACGGTACCCCAGCATCATGGCCCGCGACCGCACGGGACGGCTGACAAACCAGTCTTCCCATCCTCCAACGGTGCGAAGAGGGCTGGGGTTCCCGGCCACGACGAAGCCTTTCGGTAACGCTTTGCCCCACCGGGGCGCGGCCGGCCCGTCCGGACAGGCGCTAGCCGCCGTAGACGTGTGGCGCGAGCGTGCCGACGAAAGGCATGTTGCGGTACTTCTCCGCGTAATCCAGGCCGTATCCGACGACGAACTCATTGGGAATGTCGAAGCCGATCCATTTCACGTCGATCGCGACCTTTGCGGCATCCGGCTTACGGAGCAGAGTGCACACCTCCAGCGAGGCGGGCTCCCGGGATCCGAGGTTGGACAGCAGCCACGACAGCGTCAGACCGGAGTCGATGATGTCCTCGACGATCAGGACGTGCTTGCCCTTGATGTCCGTGTCCAGGTCCTTCAGGATCCGGACCACGCCGGAGGACTGGGTGCCCGCCCCGTACGAGGAGACGGCCATCCAGTCCATCGTGACGGGGGTGGACAGGGCGCGCGCCAGGTCGGCCATGACCATCACGGCACCCTTGAGGACCCCGACCAGCAGGAGGTCCTTGCCCGCGTACTCCGCGTCGATCTTCGCCGCCAGCTCGGCCAGCTTCGCGTCGATCTCTTCTTTGGTGATGAGCACCGACTGGAGGTCTTTGCCCATGTCCTTGTCGTCCACCCGCATCGCTTTCTTCGTCGGCCAGAGGTCCGGAACCAGCGGCCCCGGAGACACAGCCGTAGTGCATCCGCGCTTCAGCCCTGCCGGATGACCAGTCTGCCACCCTGCCTCCTGGCCTCCACGCGGCCGGGCAGATTGATGGCTCCCTGGCCGCGCCAGCCGGTGATCAGGCGGTCGACCTCTTCGATGTGCCGGGCGAACAGTGAGCCCGCGGGAGAGCCCGCGGCGATGGCGGCCCTGCGCAGCACCCGGCGGCGCACCGCGGGCGGCAGCGCGTAGAGCTTGGCGCATTCCAGCTGTCCCGCCTCGTCCCGGACGCCCTGTTCGGCGTCGGCGGCCCAGCCGTCGAGGGCGTCGGCGTCGTCGCGGGAGAGCTGCGCGGTGCGGGCCAGCGCCTCGACCACTCCTTTGCCGAGCGCTTTCTCCAGCGCGGGCAGCCCTTCGTGACGCAGTCGTGAGCGGGTGTAGGCGGGGTCGGCGTTGTGGGGGTCGTCCCAGACGGGGATCGACTGGACCAGGCATGCCTTGCGGGCGGTCTGCCGGTCGAGTTGGAGGAAGGGGCGGCGGTAGCGCCCCGTCGCCCCGGTGACGGCGGCCATGCCGGACAGGGAGCGGGTCCCCGAGCCGCGGGCGAGGCCGAGGAGCACGGTCTCCGCCTGGTCGTCGCGGGTGTGGCCGAGCAGGACGGCGGCCGCCCCGTGGCGTTCGGCGGCGGCGTCGAGCGCGGCGTAGCGGGCGTCCCTGGCGGCGGCCTCGGGGCCGCCGCCCGCCGGTCGTCCGCCGGTGCCCGCGGTCGGCGCGCTGTGCGCCGCCCTGGTCGCCGAGCCGACGGTCACCGCGACCGCTTCGACGGGGTCGAGCCGCATCGCGCCGAGCCGGGCGACGACTTCGGCCGCGCGGAGGGCGGAGCCGTCCTGGAGGCCGTGGTCGACGGTGACGGCGCCCGCGCGGACGGAGAGCCGGGGAGCCTCGAAGGCGAGGGCGGAGGCGAGCGCCATGGAGTCCGCGCCGCCGGAGCAGGCGACGAGCACGAGCGGCGGTTCGCCCGGGGCGGAGGGGGTGGCGTGGGGNNCGCCGCGACCGCAGGATGGGGACCCATATCCGGTGCCCTTCGTGAGGTTATTTGGGGGGTGCCTCGGTCGAGGTAAGGACGGAGAACGTCACTCAGAGTGCGTCGATGGTGACAGAACCGAGCCATTACCCGAGCATTGCACGCCTATCCCTCACCCACGGTCCCTCGGATGGGTGATACCTGGGGCGTCCTTCTGCCAAGGGTGCGATTCGGGTCAGGAATCGGCCTTACGGTGCACCCTCGCGACCCAATCCGCCGGTTTGGCGATCTCCGCCTTGGTGGGAAGGGTGTTCGGAGAGGTCCAGACGCGGTTGAAGCCGTCCATGCCGACCTCCTCGACCACGGAGCGTACGAACCGCTCCCCGTCCCGGTACTGGCGGAGCTTGGCGTCGAGGCCGAGCAGCTTGCGCAGCGCCTGGTCGAGCCGCCCGGCGCCGCTGGCCCTGCGCTGCTGGAACTTCTCGCGGATCTCGGCGAC
>NZ_QQNA01000189.1 GCF_003346515.1 Streptomyces corynorhini | reverse complement strand
TGGCACCGGATCCAGCCGCGGGCCCGGCGCCGGACCCGCGGCTGGATCCGGTGCCAATCCTGTTGGCGAACCGGCTGGTTGAGGGGCCCGCTGCCTCGCGTCGCTGTTTCGGTTCCGTATCTTGTGTTACTGAGTTACGGTTCTCGCAGACACTACGCTTTCGTCCGCGCGAGGGGCGAAGAGGGAGGCCGAACATGGCAGCCGCGACCCACGGTGCGACGTCAGCCGCGACGACCGGCCCGCACCGTGAGCCGGGCGCGCGGCGCAGCAGGCTCACGCCGGAGCGCGAGGCCGAACTGTACGCGGCCGTGCTCGATCTGCTGCGCGAGGTCGGCTACGAGTCCCTCACCATGGACGCGGTGGCCACCCGTACCCGCTCCAGCAAGGCCACCCTCTACCGCCAGTGGGGCAACAAGCCGGTGCTGGTCGCCAGAGCGCTGCGGCACACCACGCCGACCGGGTTCGCCGATATCGACACCGGTTCGCTGCGCGGTGACTTCCACGAGCTGGTGGCCCGTATGAACAACCATCAGATGGAGCAGGACAGCGCGCTGATGCGCGGCCTGATCCACGCGGTCCACAACAGCCCCGAACTGCTCCAGGCATTGCGCGAGCTGTTCATCGATCCCGAGCTGACCGGGCTGAACACACTGCTGGCGCGGTCGGTCGATCGGGGCGAGATCAGCTGGGACAACGCGGCGCTGAACTATGTGCCCCACATGTTGCTGGGCGCGCTCATCGCCCACCAGCTGATCGAGAACAGGCCGGTCGACCAGCGGTTCATGAGCGACTACGTGAACACGGTGGTCCTGTGCGCGCTGGGCGTATGACGCCGCGCTCCGCACGCGACCGCCGCCCCGGTCGCACCCCGCTTCACCCGCCGCTTCATCCGCCGTCGCGCCTCCCGCTTCACCCGTCGTCGCGCTCGGCCTGCGTCCGGCCCGTCACGCGAACTTGTCGCTGACCGACTCGTAGATCGTCTTCGCCGCCGCGCCGAAGTGCGGGCCGGCGAGCCAGGTCTGCGCGCTCGGGCCGATGGAGGTGTTGCTGACCAGGACGGGCACCCCGTTCGCGTCCTGCACGAACCAGCCGCCGCCGGAGGCGCCGCCCGTCATGGTGCAGCCGATCCGGTAGAGCGAGGGCTCGTCGGAGGTGATGGAGAGCCGGCCGGGGCGGCCCTGGCAGGTGAACATGCGCTCACCGTCGAAGGGCGACTCGGCCGGATAGCCCCAAATACCCATGGAGGAGACCTTGTTGGCGGAGGGCGCGTTGAACCGGACCCCGGCCGCACCCCCGACGGTCTCCTCCAGTGAGGTCGCGTCGGATCCGGACGGCGGCTTGACGTGCAGGACGGCGAAGTCGAAGGGAGCCCCCTTGCCGCCCGTGGCGGCGCCCTGCGCGATCCACTGGGGCGAGGTCTGGGCCCAGTCGGCCCACCAGATGCCGAACGGCGCGAGCCCGTCCTTGTCCTCCCCCTCGCCCAGGAAGGACGTGTTCGCGAGCGCCTGGTCGTTGTAGGACGGGACGAAGACGATGTTGCGCAACCAGCCCCCGCGCGCCCCCGCGTGCACGCAGTGCCCCGCCGTCCACACCAGGTTCGACGCCCCCGGGCGGGCCGGATCCGTCACGACGGTCGCGGAACACACCGAAGGGCCGTCGGGGGTGTCGAAGAAGAGCTTGCCGACCGTCGGGGCGTTGCCGCTGTACGGGGCCGCCACCGGCTCCGCGAAGTAGGGGGCGGGCTCCGGGTCCGAGACACCCTGGTCGCCGATGTCCCCGGTCACCGGCTGGTCCTGGCTGGCCCCCTGGCGCATGCGTTCCGGCTTCCACAACCCCTCGATCACCGGGTTCACGAAGTCCGCGGCCTCGCGGAGCCACCGCGAGGAGTCCCAGTCCCGCCAGCCGCCCTCGCGCCAGCCGCGCGCCTCCCCCGGACCGGGCGCACCCGCCCCGGCTCCCGGTACGGACACGGCACAGCCGGTGACGCAGATCGTCAGCAGGGCGAGCACGCAGGCCAGCGCCCTCACCGGTCGCGGGCGGAGCCTGGAGCGCATGGAACGGTTCCTCCGGTCGTCGAGCGTGGTGCGAGCGCCGAGGGGCCGTGGCACCGGCACGGGTGCGGGCACGGCCCGTCGGAGGGTGAGTACGTATCCCGTACCGCCGGGGTTCAATGCCCCGGAATCCCGGCGGGCGGGGTACGGCGTCAGCCCAGGGCGGTCGCCGCTCCTCTGAGCAGCAGTCCGCAGCCGAGGGCGAGGACGATGGCCGCGGAGGCGAGCGGAGCGGCACGGTGGGCGAGGGCGAGGAACCCGTTGCGGGGCCGGACCGCCAGCCGGCGCGCGGTGGTCTCGCGCAGCCGCACGACGGCGAAACCGGCCCCCGCGAGGGTGAGCGCCAGCCCGACCCCGTACGCCACGACCAGCAGGAACCCGAACCACGCCTGGCCGAGGGCGGCGGCGCCGACGAGGACGACGACGGCGGAGGGGCTGGGGACCAGACCACCTGCGAAACCGAGGAGGATGACGCCGCGCAGGCCGGGGGCGGGGGGCAGGTGGGAGTGCGAATGGGCGAGGCCGTGGTCGTGGCCGTGCGCGTGGCCGTGGTCGTGGGAATGGCCGTGCGCGTGGGAATGGCCGTGCGCGTGGGAATGGCCGTGCGCGTGGCCGTGGTCGTGTTCCTTCTCCCCCGGGTGGTCCGCGTGCGGGGTGTGGTCGGCGGTGAGCGTGGCCACCGCGCCTTCGGTGTGTTCGTGAGCGGTGGCGAGGGCGGGCACCCGCTCCCTGACCGGTCCCGGTGCGGCGGGGCGCGGGGGCTCGTGGTGGTGACTGTCGCCGTGGTGATGACTGTCGCCGTGATCGTGAGCGTGGCTGCGGCCGTGGTCGTGGTCGTGGTGGCTCTCGCCGTGACCGTGGCTGTGGCCGTGACCGTGGCTGTGCCCGTGTGGGTTGTGGCGCTGCCGCCACGCCCGGCGCAGCAGCACCAGCCCCGCGACGGCGACCACCGCGCCGCTCGCGATCCCCAGCCAGGACACCACGGTGGGCGCCGCCGCCGAGCCCGCGACGATCAGGGCGCCGAGCGCGAAGACGCCCAGGGTGTGGGTCATGGTCACCGAGAGGCCGAGGGCCAGCACGTCGCGCAGCGAACTGCGGCCACCCGCGGTCGCGGCGGCGGCCATCATCGTCTTGCCGTGCCCCGGTGCCAACGCGTGCATCGCGCCCAGGAGTACGGAGGCGCCGAGGGCGAGGGCGGCGAAGCCGAACGTCAGCTCGTGCCGGGCCACCAGCCCGGTCAGCGCCTGCGCCCAGCGGTCCGCGCCGCGCGGCAGGACGCCGGCCGCGACGGACCCGCCCTTGCCGTCCGCGCTTCCGGTCAGCGCCGGTCCCCCGGTGGTGACGGTGAAGGCCGCAGAGCGGCGGTCGGGCGGCGAGGAGAGCAGATCGTCGGGGTACGCGGTCAGTCGGCGGGAGGTGGAGTCCTCGGGGACGTCCGCGCCGTCGAGTGTCATCAGATCGCCCCGGGCGGTGATCTCACGCCAGCCCGCGCCGGACGCCGCGCTCGCGGGACGGTAGGAGAGCCGGGCGCGCTCCTCGCGCGGCAGCGGCGCCGTCAGCGCGCACGTGACCCGAAGGGTGTCCAACCCCGCCTGTCCTGGCAGCACTTCGGCCTTCGCCGCGCCCGCGGACACGGGGACGGCCGCCCCCGCGCCCGCCCCGTCCGCGGTGAGCCGGGCGCCCCGTGCCGCCGTGGCGCAGCGCGCCTCGGCCCAGGCCGCGAGTTCGGCCGGGGACAGCCGGTCGTCGCCGTCGGTGTCGATACGGCCGCGCTCCTGAGCGGCCGGGATCTCGGCGAGATCCTCCACGTGGTCGACGCGCAGTTCGCCGGGCGCGGCGACCAGGCCGTCGTACTGGTTGACGGTGAAGTTCCCCAGCGGATGGGCCTGCGCGGCCTGGGCAGGGAGCAGGGCCAGTGCGGTCCCGGCCACCAGGGAGGCCAGCGCGGAGGCGGCGGTACGGCGGTTCACGAGTCCCCCCGGTCGCCGGTGGGAGCCCGCACACCCGACAGGCCGGAGAGCGCGGCTTCGGCGTCTTTCGCGCCGGTGGGTGAGAAGCCCGGGTTGAGGTCGAGCGCGGCACGCAGATCGCGGCGCGCGGAGCGCTCGTCGCCGAGGGCGCGTTCGATCATGCCCCGGTGGTAGAGGAAGGAGGCGTTGCGGTAGCCGGGGGACGCGGCCGTCGCCTTCTTCGCGTACGTCAGCGCCTCGCGGTCCTTGCCGTTGGCGTGCAGCGCCCAGCCGAGCGCGTCCGCCGTGTGGACGCTCTCGCGGCGGCCCCACTCGGCGCGCGCCGCCTTCAGCGCCTCGGCGGCGTCCCCGTGGTCGGCCTCGATGAGGGCGGACTCCAGATCGGTGGCGACGCCGTTGGCGCGGGCCAGCCGGGTCCAGGTGGTGACGAGCGCGTAGTTCTCCCGGGCCTGCCGCGTGTCCCCGCCCGCCTCGCGCAGTTCGCCGAGGGCGGCGAGCTGGCCGGGCAGCGGGTAGCGCCGTACGACCTCTTCGAGATCGCTCAGCGCGCGTTTCGCGGCGCCCCGCGCCGCGTGGGCGCGGCCGCGTCCCTCCAGCGCGGGCAGATAGTCGGGGTCGGCGCGCAGCGCGGTGGCGTAGTGGTCCAGCGCACTGTCGTACTGCCCCTGGCTCCAGGCGAGTTGGCCGAGCGCGGTGGCGACGTAAGCCACGTCCGCGGTGCTGAACGCGGAGTCGGCCGCGCGCAGCAAGACCTTGCGCGCGCCCGACACGTCGCCGCGCAGCTCCCGCACGTACGCGTACCGGGTGAAGACGGGGATGCCGGGGCGGCGCTGGTCGGCGAGTCGCACCGCGCGCTCCGCCTCGTCGTAGCGGCCGAGTTCGACCAGGGCGTCGACCCGGGTGGACAGCGCGCGCTCGTTGTACGGATTGACGCGCAGCGCCCGGTCCGTCCCGCTCAGCGCCGTCGTGAAGTCGTGGCGCGCGGCGGCCAGGGCGGCCCGCCCGGCGAGGGCCGCGTCGTTCTCGGCGGCGGGGCGCAGGGCCAGCGACCGTCCGAACGCCTTCTCGGCCTGGGGGTAGCGGGTCGGATCCCCGCTGGTGCGGGCCTGTTCGATGTAGGCCGTGCCCAGCGTGGCCCATCCGACGGCGTCCTTGGGCTGGGCGCGGAGGTGTTTCTGCAGGGCCTCGACGCCCCGGGTGAGGTCGCCGGAGGCCAGTTGGTCGATGGGGGTGTCCGCCGCGAGGGGGGCCGCGGTGGAGCGGGTCGGCGCGTCCTGTCGGCCACCGGCCCCGAGTACCACCGAGGACGCGGTGAGCCCCAGGGCCAGCGCCACGACCGCCGCGAGCCGCCACCGAGGACGCGGACCAGGCGCGTTCCCGGGAGCCGCGTCCGTGACCGCGTCCGCGTCCGTGACCACGTCTGCGGCTGTGCCCGGTCCCGCACCCGATTCCGGTTCCGTGCCCGATTCCGGCTCTGTGCCCGGCTCCGTGCCCGCGCCTCGCTCGCGCTCACTCGGGCGCGCGAACCGCGGCTTCCGTACGAGCATCCGTCTCGCCTTCCTCGGTGTGTTCTCGGTGTGTTCCGGGATGGCCCGGGTCATGCGGGGGGG
>NZ_QQNA01000188.1 GCF_003346515.1 Streptomyces corynorhini | reverse complement strand
CCGGTCGAGGTGCGCTGGGGGGACGCCCCGGAGTGCCGCGTCACGCTGTACGCCGAGTCCTTCGGCCGGCCCAGACTGCTCGCCGACCTCACCGAGGCCATCGCCACGGCGGGCGCCGCGATCGTCGCCGCCAACGTCGAACCACCCAGCGAGCAGCGCGTGCGCCACACCTACACCCTGGAACTGCCCGACGCCGCGGGTCTGCCCGGCCTGATGCGGGCGATGCGCGACGTACCGGGCGTCTACGACGTGAGCCGCGCCCAGCAGCCGGCCACGGCCTGAACCGCCGGCCGGGCCCTCCCGGCCGGCGCCGCGCGTCAACTTCGCGTATCTCCGGCATCCGGCCGCCGACTCCGCCCTGACCTGCCCCTTTCGGGTGTGCGCGGCGCGCGCCGTCGCCGTGCGCCCGGCGGGCGCTGGTAGCGATGGCGCATGCCGCTCACCTCCCGCCGACTGCGCGCCGCCCTGCTGGCCGCAGCCTCGGCCACGCTCGTCGCCGCCACCCTGCCCGCGCCCCAACCGCTCGGCATCGGAGATCCACTCTTCCCCTATCTGGGCAATCCCGGATACGACGTGCTGACCTACGACCTCGCCTTCACCTACAGCGGCGACAACACCAAGCCCCTGGACGCCGTCACCAAGATCGACGCACTGGCCACCCAGCCCCTCGACCGCGTCAATCTCGACTTCACCCACGGCGAGGTCCGCTCCGCCGAGATCAACGGCGCCGAGGCGCGGTTCGTGACGGTCGGCGAGGACCTGGTGCTCACACCGCGGAAGCCGGTCAAGAGCGGCACGCGCCTGCGCATCACCGTCAACCACACCAGCGATCCGGGCGGCCGGGGCGGCGGCTGGCTGCGCACCTCCGACGGGCTGGCGATGGCCAACCAAGCGGACGCCGCCCACCGCGTCTTCCCCGGCAACGATCACCCGGCCGACAAGGCGTACTACACCTTCCGCGTCACCGCCCCCGAACAGCTCACCGTGGTCGCCAACGGTCTTCCCGAAGGGAAGACCCGGCGCGGCCCGAACACCACCTGGACCTACCGCACCCACCACCCCATGGCCACCGAGCTGGCACAGATCTCCATCGGGACCTCCGCCGTCGTCCACCGGCAGGGGCCGCGCGGACTGCCCGTGCGCGACGTGGTGCCCGCGGCGGACCGCGAGAAGCTGGAGCCCCGGCTCCGCAAGACCCCGGAGCAGCTGCGCTGGATGGAAGAGCAGGTCGGGCCGTACCCCTTCGAGACGTACGGCGTGCTGGTCGCGGGCGCCGACACCGGCTTCGAGCTGGAGACCCAGACGCTCTCGCTCTTCGAACGCTCCCTGTTCACCCGCCCCGAGTACCCCGACTGGTACGTCGAATCGGTCATGGTCCACGAGCTGGCCCACCAGTGGTTCGGCAACAGCGTCTCACCGCACCGGTGGTCCGACCTGTGGCTCAACGAGGGCCACGCCACCTGGTACGAGGCACGCTACGCGGAGGAACAGACCGCGTCGGCCACCTCCGCGCCCGCGGGTAGGTCCCTGGAGGAGCGGATGCGCTCCGCGTACACCCGCTCCGACGGCTGGCGAGCGGCCGGCGGCCCCCCGGCCGCCCCCGAGCCGCCCACGGCGGGAGCGCAGATCAGCCTCTTCCGGCCGGTGGTGTACGACGGCAGCGCCCTGATCCTCTACGCCCTGCGCCAGGAGATCGGTGCCGACGCCTTCCAGCGCGTGGAACGCGCCTGGGTGAGCGAGCACCGGGACGCCACGGCGACCACCGCCGACTTCGTCTCCCTGGCCTCCCGGACCGCCGGGCGCGACCTCACCGGCTTCCTCACTCCGTGGCTGTACGGCGAGAAGACCCCGCCGATGCCCGGCCACCCCGACTGGCGCAGCGAAGCGCCGGCCCCCCGGCACGGGGCACCGCGACCGCTGCCGAAACCTGAGTGACGGCGGGGCCGAACCGTGCCACCATCGACGAGTCGCCGACGCGGCCGGGAATCATTCCCGACCGTCACGCGTTGTGACGATGTAACGGACTTCTCTCTTTCGACGTAAGGATCCAATGACCTCCTCTTCATCCCCTTCCCAGGCCGCGCAGAACTCCGCGGATCCCCGCACGGACAGCCTTCGGGCCGATGCCCTGATGGAAGAGGACGTCGCCTGGAGCCACGAGATCGACGGAGAGCGGGACGGCGATCAGCTCGACCGCTCCGAGCGCGCCGCGCTGCGCCGGGTGGCCGGTCTCTCCACCGAGCTGGAGGACGTCACCGAGGTCGAGTACCGCCAGCTGCGCCTGGAGCGCGTCGTGCTGGTCGGCGTCTGGACCTCGGGCACGGTGCGGGACGCCGAGAACTCGCTGGCGGAGCTGGCCGCGCTCGCCGAGACCGCGGGCGCCATGGTGCTCGACGGTGTGGTGCAGCGCCGCGACAAGCCCGACCCGGCCACGTACATCGGCTCGGGCAAGGCCCAGGAGCTGGCCGACCTGGTGCAGGGCAGCGGCGCCGACACGGTCGTCTGCGACGGTGAGCTGAGCCCCGGCCAGCTGATCCACCTGGAAGACGTCGTGAAGGTCAAGGTCGTCGACCGCACGGCCCTGATCCTGGACATCTTCGCCCAGCACGCCAAGTCCCGTGAGGGCAAGGCGCAGGTCGCCCTGGCCCAGATGCAGTACATGCTGCCGAGGCTGCGCGGCTGGGGTCAGTCGCTCTCCCGGCAGATGGGTGGCGGCGGCGGTGGCGGCATGGCCACCCGCGGCCCCGGTGAGACCAAGATCGAGACCGACCGTCGGCGGATCCGCGAGAAGATGGCGAAGATGCGCCGGGAGATCGCGGAGATGAAGACCGGCCGCGAGCTGAAGCGGCAGGAGCGCCACCGCAACAAGGTGCCGTCCGTGGCGATCGCCGGATACACCAACGCCGGCAAGTCGTCCCTGCTCAACCGGCTCACCGGCGCGGGTGTCCTGGTGGAGAACGCGCTGTTCGCCACCCTGGACCCGACCGTGCGCCGGGCCGAGACCCCGAGCGGTCGGCTCTACACCCTGGCCGACACGGTCGGCTTCGTGCGCCACCTGCCGCACCACCTCGTCGAGGCGTTCCGCTCCACGATGGAGGAGGTCGCCGACTCCGACCTCATCGTGCATGTGGTGGACGGATCGCACCCCGCGCCGGAGGAGCAGCTGGCCGCGGTGCGCGAGGTCATCCGTGACGTGGGCGCGCTGGACGTGCGCGAGATCGTGGTGATCAACAAGGCGGACGCCGCCGACCCGCTGGTGCTCCAGCGGCTGCTGCGCGCCGAGCGGTACGCGATCGCGGTCTCGGCCCGTACCGGGCAGGGAATCGCGGAGCTGCTGGCGCTGATCGACGAGGAGCTGCCCCGCCCTGCGGTCGAGGTCGAGGTGCTCCTGCCGTACACGCACGGCGCCCTGGTCTCGCGGACGCATGCCGAGGGCGAGGTGCTCTCGGAGGAGCACACCTCGGAGGGCACGGCGCTCAAGGCCCGGGTCCACGAGGAGTTGGCGGCCGCGCTGGCCCCGTACGTACCGGTGGCCGGCTGATCCGGATCGACCGGCCGGGACCGGGGCACGCCCCCGGTCCCGGCCGACCTGTCCGATCGGTTCCCGGCCGAGTCCGCCCCCTCCTCGACGAGGGGGCGGACTCACGTCTCTACTGGTCCGCGAACTTCTTGCTGACGCCGTTGTAGACGCCCTTGGCCGCATCGCCGAGGCGCGGTCCGGCCAGCCAGCCCGCCGTGACCGGGCCGATGGACGTGTTGGAGATCAGGGCGGGCTCCCCGTCGCGACCGGTCGCGACCCAGCCGCCGCCGGACGAACCGCCGGTCATGGTGCAGCCGATGCGGTACATCGTGGGGTCGTCGGCGTTCAACGACAGCCGGCCCGGACTGTCCTGGCACTGGAAGAGCTTCTGCCCGTCGAACGGCGGGGCCGCCGGATAGCCGGTCGCCCTCACGTCCGAGAGCTGCGCGGTGGCCGGAGCGTCGAAATCGACGGGCAGGGCCGAACCGACGGTCTCCTCCAGGGACTTGCCCGTGCCGCCCTTCTCCGGGGTGACGTGGATCACCGCGAAGTCGTACGGGGCGCCCAGACCGCCCGTCGAGGAGCCCTGCGCGATCCACTGCGCGGAGGTCTGCGCCCAGTCGGCCCACCACACACCGTGCGGGGCGATCTGCTCCTTGGACGCGTTCTCCAGGTCCGCGGTGGCCAGCGCCTGGTCGTTGTAGGCGGGAACGAAGGCCAGATTGCGGTACCAGCCGCCGCTCTTGCCCGCGTGTACGCAGTGCCCCGCCGTCCACACCATGTTGGACTTTCCGGGGTGGGCCGGGTCCTCGACGACCGTCGCCGAGCAGACCATCGAGCCGTCGGGACCGTCGAAGAACAACTTGCCGGACTGGGCCGCGTTCTGCCCGTACGGCGCGCTCACCGCCTCGGCGGTGACCGGCTTCGGCTCCGGGTCGGTGACTCCCTCGTCACCGGAGATGTCCTGCTCGCCCACCGGGTTCTCCGGCGGCTTCTCCGCCTCCCGCATCCGGTCCGAGTCCCACAGGTCCTCGATGATGGGGTTGACGTAATCCCTGGCCTCACGAAGCCACTTGTCGCGGTCCCAGTTCTTCCACTCACCGCCCCGCCACTTGTCCATGTCGATCCCGTGCTCCTTGAGCCGGTCCTTGAGATCGTCGGGGATGGTGATCGCGCCGTTGGCCGCGCCGGTCGCCGACGCCGTGGGCTTCTCCCCGGCGGAGTCCTCGTCGGCACCGCAGCCCGTCGCCGTGAGCACGAGCGCCGCGGCTATCGAGATACCCGCGAGAACGGGGGAGGTTCTGGGCCGTGTGCTCCTTCCGCGGCGGGCGGCGAGTGTCGGGCGAATGGGTCGCATGGCGTAAATCCCCCTGGGACTTCGGAACTTTCCGGAACAATGAACTCGGACGACGCATCCGGTCGCGGTGGCCGCGCCGGTATGCGGCCCCCACTATGCCGTGCCCAGGGGGACGGCGGGCGGCAGGGCGGCGGTTCCGCGCCCCGACGGCTCCCGAGGCCGGACTGTCTCCCCGGGACCGCCCGGCCGGATGCCGAGGATCTCCCCGCGGACCGTGATCCCCGGCCCGCCCGGTCGTTGGTAGGTGAGGCGGCGGGGCGCCATGCCCGCGTCGAACATCGGACGGGCGGGCGCCGTACTGACGGGGGACCGCACTGTGACAACGGGAGGACCGACAGCCGTGACCATGACCGAACCGCCTCCGGCAGCACCGACCGTCACGCACGAAGGCATCCTCCGCCGCCAGTCCACGCGTGAGTCCGCCGCCCGTACCTACGCGAGATCGCTGCCCATCGTTCCCGTACGCGCCCGGGGGCTGACGATCGAGGGCGCCGACGGCCGGCGGTACCTCGACTGCCTCTCCGGCGCGGGAACCCTGGCGCTGGGACACAACCATCCGGTGGTCCTGGAGGCGATCAGGAAAGTCCTCGACTCGGGCGCCCCGCTGCACGTCCTCGATCTCGCCACGCCCGTCGAGGACGCCTTCACCACCGAACTGTTCGCGACGCTGCCGCCCCGGTTCGCCCGCCACGCCCGCGTGCGGTTCTGCGGGCCCGCGGGTACCGACGCGGTCGGGGCCGCCCTGGAACTCGTCCGCGCCGCCACCGGCCGCACCGGACTGCTCTCCTTCACCGGGGCGGACCACGGGACGAGCACCGGCGCCCTCGCCTTCACCGACGACGGCGAGGAGGAGGGGGCGATCCGGCTGCCGTACCCGTACGACTACCGCTGCCCCTTCGGCACCGGCGGGGAGCGCGGCGGCGAACTCGCCGCGCGCTGGACCGAGGGCCTGCTGGACGACCTTGGCAGCGGAGTGCGCGCCCCCGCGGGGATGATCCTCGAACCGGTGCAGAGCGAGGGCGGCGTGATCCCCGCTCCCGACACCTGGTTGCGCAGGATGCGCGGCATCACCGCGGACCGGTCCATTCCGCTCATCGCCGACGAGGTGCAGACAGGAGTGGGGCGGACCGGTACCTTCTGGGCTGTGGAGCACAGCGGGATCACTCCTGATGTGATGGTGATGTCCCAGGCGATCGGCGGC
The DNA here is from genome assembly GCF_003346515.1 of Streptomyces corynorhini. GTDB lineage: Bacteria > Actinomycetota > Actinomycetes > Streptomycetales > Streptomycetaceae > Streptomyces > Streptomyces corynorhini. Next base: position 2,493 of record NZ_QQNA01000188.1, on the reverse strand, counting down.
TCCCTTCCGCTGGCCGTGATCGTGTACCACGAGGACCTGGACAGCGGGCGGCGCGGTGCCCACGAGAGCGCCGTCCAGGGCAATCAGCTCGCGATGGCGGCCGGCGCCGCCACACTCGCCCACGTACGGGAGAACCGGCTCGCCGACCGCGCCGCCACGCTCGGCGCGCGCATGCTCGCCCGGCTCCAGGGCCTCGCCGCCGACCACCCCTGTGTCGCGGAGGTGCGCGGACGTGGTCTCATGATCGGTGTGGAACTCGTCGCCCCGGCGGCAGGTGACCCTGCCCCTCCGGACCCCGCGCTCGCGGCAGCTGTCCAGCAGGAGTGCCTGAACCGTGGCCTCATCGTCGGACTCGGCGGCCGGGAAAGGGCCGTTGTGCGACTCCTTCCCCCGCTCACGCTCACCGACGAGCAGTCCGTCGCCGTTCTCGACCGGTTCGCCGACGCACTCGCCGCCGCCGAGCGCTCCGCGCTCCGCCGGAAAGAATCCGGCCCGTCCAACTGACCCCGGACACCTCACAAGGAAGCCCTCTCCGTGAACCCCACACCTTCACCCGATGTGCCCGAGTCCAACGGCCGCTCCACCGCCGAGGCGGCGACGGTGCCACGGCAACCGGAGGGCGGCTTCGACGAACAACCCCTGCGCGCGGCGGACTTGGCCGGCGGCGCGGCCCCGGCGGCCGACCAGCTCGACCACGCCGACCCGCAGAAGGCGGCCGACGCGGCGGCCGTGGAGAACCTGCTGCGCTGCTGGGTCCGCGAGAACGACCTGCCCCGGCCGCAGGGCACCGTACTGCGCGTCCCTCTCGACGTCAGCGGCACCGCCCTCCTCGTCCCCGTCCGCCACTGGTCCGCCACGGGATGGCACCGCTTCGGCATGCCCTTCCTGGAGAACGCGCCCCAGGACGCGCCGGCGGCGGAAGCGGTCACCGTCGCCGCCCTCCTCGGCCGCGAATCGGGCCGCTACCAGGGCGCCGACCTGGTCGGTCGCGTCGCCAACTCCCTCACGCACACCGCCGAGTTCATCACCGACCGCCGAGACGACCCCGCCGCGCCCGAGGACACCGACCTCTTCCTCACCGCTGAGCAGTCCCTGCTCCTCGGCCACCCGCTGCACCCCACGCCCAAGAGCCGCGAGGGGCTCTCCGAGGCGGAAGTGCGCCGGTACTCACCCGAGTTGCGCGGCTCCTTCCCGCTCCACTGGATGGCAGTCGACCGGTCCGTACTCGCCACCGACTCGGCATGGACCGAACAGGGGCGGGTACTGCCCGCGGAACAGCTCACCGCACGCTTCCTCGGGGACGTCCCCCTTCCTGACAACACCGTCGCCCTGCCCCTCCACCCCTGGCAGGCACGCGAGGTGACGCACCGTCCGCAGGTCGGCAGGCTTCTCGACGCGGGCCTCCTCCACGACCTCGGCACCCACGGGGCCTCCTGGCACCCCACCTCCTCCATCCGTACCGTGCACCGGCCCGGCGCCGCCGCCATGCTCAAGCTCTCGCTCGGCGTACGCATCACCAACTCCCGCCGCGAGAACCTCCGCAAGGAGCTGCACCGGGGCGTCGAGGTCCACCGCCTGCTGCGCGCCGGACTGGCCAAGGAGTGGCAGGCCGCCCACCCCGGCTTCGACATCGTGCGCGACCCCGCCTGGCTGGCCGTCGACACCCCCGAGGGTGAACCGGTGACCGGCCTCGACGTGATGCTGCGGCACAACCCGTTCTCCCGGAGCGACGACGCCGTGTGCATCGCCGGGCTGACCGCGCCCCGGCCCGCCCCCGGCCGCACCGGAATGTCCACCCGCCTGACCGAGGCCGTCTCGGCGCTCGCCGCCCGCACCGGCCGCTCGCCCGGAGCCGTGTCCGCCGAGTGGTTCCTGCGCTACCTCGACCACGTCGTACGTCCGGTGCTCTGGCTGGACGGCACAGCGGGGATCGCCCTCGAAGCCCACCAGCAGAACACCCTGGTGATCCTGGACGCGGACGGCTGGCCCGTCGGCGGCCGCTACCGGGACAACCAGGGCTACTACTTCCGCGAGTCCCACCGCCTCGCCCTGGAGCGCAGACTGCCCGGCATCGGCTCCGTCAGCGACACCTTCGTCTCGGACGACGTCACCGACGAGCGCTTCGCCTACTACCTCGGCATCAACAACGTCCTCGGGCTGATCGGAGCGTTCGGCTCGCAGCGGCTCGCCGACGAGCGCGTACTCCTCGCCGCCTTCCGGCAGTTCCTCACCGGCGCCACCCGACTCGGCTCCCCGCTGCCCGGTCAGCTCCTGGAGAGCCCCACCCTGCGCTGCAAGGCCAACCTGCTCACCCGGCTCCACGGTCTCGACGAACTCGTCGGCCCCGTCGACACCCAGTCCGTCTATGTCACCATCACCAACCCCCTTCACCACTGATCGCGCCCGCCCGACCGGACCGCCGAGAGGAGAGAACACCGTGCCCCCCAGCGACGCGCGCACCGGTGCCGGTCCCGGCACCGGTGCGCGCGTCGC
>NZ_QQNA01000187.1 GCF_003346515.1 Streptomyces corynorhini | reverse complement strand
CCACGCCGAAGTCCTCGCGCTGGCCACGGACTTCGTGCTGGGCGCGCTGCTGTCGCGCGCCTACTCCCGGCCGGTCGCCGACGCGCTGGCGGCGCCGCCGCCACTGGGGCTGCGGATGCCGCTGGCGGCGGGGTTCGGGCGGTCGCTGCGCCCGTAGCGGCAGCCGCCGCGGTCGGCCCGGCCACCGCCGCGCCCGCGGTGCCTCGCCGGGCAGGGCAGGGCAGGGCAGGGCAGGTCAGGTCTCCCGGTCAGTCCGGCAGGAGCCGGCCCTTGCGGGAGAGCAGGAAGCGCTTGAAGGCGGCCACCGGCGCGGTGTCCGGGTGGCCGTCGAGCCAGGCGACCCCGATCTCGCGCGCCGCGCGCGGCGCCGTGACCGCCAGCTCGACCACCCCGGGGCGGGCCACGGCGGGCGGCGGCAGCAGCGCGACGCCCAGCCCCGCCGCGACCAGCCCGCGCAGCGTCTCGGCCTCCTCGCCCTCGAAGGCGACGCGTGGCCGGAACCCCGCCTCGGCGCAGAGGTCGTCGGTGATCCGGCGCAGCCCGTACCCCGGTTCGAGGGTGACGAACGTCTCGTCGGCGGCCTCCGCGAGGCGCACCCGACGGCGACCGGCCAGCCGGTGGTCGTCGGGGACGACCAGCCGCAGCCGCTGCTCGTCCAGTCTGCGGGTGACCAGGTCGGGGGCGTCCGGCACGGGCGAGGTGAGACAGAGGTCGAGATCGCCCGCGCGCAGCCGCTCGATCATCGCCTCCCCGTAGTTCTGCACGAGCTGGAACCGCACCCGGGGGTGGTCGGCGCGGAAGGCCCTGATCAGCCCCGGTACCGTCTCCGAGCCCATGGTGTGCAGAAACCCGAAGGCGACCTTGCCGGACGCCGGGTCCGCGTCGGCCCGTACGGACTCGGCGGCGCGCTCGACCTCGGCCAGGGCCCGTTCCACCGAGCCGAGGAACGTCCGGCCGGCCGGGGTGAGCGAGACCGTACGGCCCCTCCGGGCGAACAGGGCGACGCCCAGGTCCTGTTCGAGCCGGACCATGGCCCGGGAGAGCGTGGACTGCGGCACGCCCATGTCCCGGGCGGCGCGGGTCACGTGCTCGTGGCGGGCCACTCCCGCGAAGTGGGCGAGCCGGGGCGCGAGACGGGCGGGCCAGGACTCGGCGTCGAGCCCGGCGACGGGCGCGCTCCGGTCCCCGCGACCGGTGTGATCCATGTCGTGTTCGTCAGCGTTCCCCGACAGACGCCGCTGTGAGCTTTGCTCATGCATCATGGGAACGATTATCGCCATTCTGTGCATTGGACGCATGAAGGACGGCTGTTTACCTTCGGACCATGCCTTCAGTCAGTACCGAGGCGCCCGTCACCCCGGGTGCCTCCGCCGCGCCGTTCGCTCCCACCGCCACCGCACCCACCGCCACCGCACCCACCGGCTCCGCACCCACCGGCTCCGCACCCGAGCAGCTGGTCCCCGGTGGCCCCGGCTACCGCCGGATGAGCTTCGCGCTGTTCGCCGCCGGGGTCGCGACCTTCGCGCTCCTCTACTCCACCCAGGCCCTGCTGCCCGCCATCTCCGCCGGTTTCGGCGTGACGGCGGGCCGGGCCAGCTGGACGGTGTCGGCGGCGACCGGCGCGCTGGCGCTGTTCGTCCTGCCGCTGAGCGCGCTGTCCGAGCGGTTCGGCCGACGCACGCTGATGACGGTCTCGCTGACGGTGGCGGCGGCGGTCGGGCTGCTGGTGCCGTTCGCGCCGAACATCGAGGCGCTGGTCGCGCTCCGCGCGCTCCAGGGCGCGGCGCTGGCCGGGCTCCCGGCGTCGGCGATGGCGTATCTGGCGGAGGAGGTACGGCCGAAGGCGCTGGTCGCCGCGATCGGGCTGTTCGTCGCGGGCAACAGCGTCGGCGGGATGAGCGGCCGGGTCCTCACCGGCTGGGTCGCGCAGCTGTGGGGCTGGCGCGCGGCGCTGGGCGCGGTCGGGCTGCTGGCCGTGGCGTGCGCGGTGGTCTTCCGCCTGCTGCTCCCCAAGGCCCGCAACTTCACGCCGCGTTCGCTGAGCCCGCGCGCGCTGGCCGCGACGGTCGGCGGGCATCTGTCCGATCCGCTGCTGCGCCGGTTGTACGCGATCGGCGGGCTGTTCATGGTGGTGTTCGGCGCGGTCTACACGGTGATCGGCTACCGGCTGGTGGCGGCGCCCTTCCACCTGCCGCAGGGCATCATCGGCTCGATCTTCCTGATCTACCTGGTCGGCACGGTCTCCTCCGCCGCGGCCGGCCGACTGGTCGAGCGGCTGGGGCGGCGCGGCGCGCTGTATCTGGCGGTGGGTACGACGGCCGCCGGGCTGCTGGTGTCGCTCTTCGACAGCCTGGCGGCGGTGCTGCTCGGTCTGGTACTGATCACGGCGGGCTTCTTCGCGGGCCACTCGGTCGCCTCGTCGTCGGTGAGCCGTACGGCGAAGACGGGCCGCGCGCAGGCGTCGGCGCTCTACCAGTCGGCGTACTACCTGGGCAGCAGCGCGGGCGGCACGCTCGGCGCCGTCGCGTTCCACGCGGTCGGCTGGGGCGGGACGGTGGCCCTGGGGCTGGCGGCGGTTCTCGGCGTCGTGTCGATCACGCTGTACGGGTCGCACTGCGCGCGGACGGCGCGCGGGACGGCAGCCCCGGCGGCCGGTTGAGCCCTCCGGCCGCCTCCCGTAGCCAACGCCCTTCCCGTACCAAACACCCTTCCCGTACCGAACGCCCAGCTCCCGGCCCCGGGCCGAAATAAACCACCGCGCCCGTGCAACTGCCCGCAGGCCCCGGCCGTCTACTCCCGCACAACGACCCGTATACATCTGCGGAGGGGGACGGGGCGGATGCGACACATATCCCGTACGGGAACCGTGGCCGCCGGTATCGCGGCGCTGGTGGTGCCCTTGGCCGTGACGGTCGTGGGCGCGGCGCCCGCGCAGGCGGCTTCCTGTACGACGAGCAAGGGCCCGTACCAGAAGCAGGTCGAGAAGTTCCTCGGCCGGCCCGTGGACGGAAAGCAGTCGGCGGCCGACTGCAAGGCCATCAGGGCCTTCCAGTCGAAGCACGGCATCACCCCGACCATCGGCTACGCCGGTCCGGTCACCTGGGGCGTGATGGACCTGATGAACAACCAGAAGGCGGCCGGGAAGAACCCCAACAAGGCGGGCAAGTGCCCGACGAACAAGGGGCGGATCGCCTGCGTCGACCTCACGCGTCAGCTGAGCTGGATCCAGAACGGCAAGAAGCTGACGTACGGCCCGGTGCCGGTGCGCACCGGGCGCAAGGGCTACGCGACCAGGACCGGGCTGAAGAAGATCTACTGGCGGCACAAGGACCATGTCTCGTCGATCTACGACGTGCCCATGCCCTACAGCCAGTTCTTCGACGGCGGCCAGGCGTTCCACTCGGCGAACCTGAGCATGTGGAACCCGCCGGGCTCGCACGGCTGCGTGAACATGACGAAGACCGTCGCCGCCACGTACTGGACGACGCTGAAGACCGGCGACCCGGTGTACGTGTACGGGCGCAAGCCCGGCACCTGACCCCGGCCCGGCAGCTGGCCCCGGGGCCTGACCCCGGTGCGTGACCCGGCACCTGGCCCGAAGGTCACTCCGTCGAGCGGAATACTCTGCCGGTATGAGTGAACGAGGAATGCAGGAACTGGCGCTGCTGCTGCTGACGGCGCTCGCGAACGCGCCCCGGCACGGATACGCCATCGCCCAGGAGGTCAAGGTCATCAGCGACGGCCGGGTGGTGCCGCGCACCGGAGCGCTGTACGGGGCACTGGACCGGCTGCTGGCCGAGGGCCTGATCCGGGTCGAGCGCGAAGAGGTGGTGCGCGGCCGGGCCCGGCGCGTCTTCGCGCTCGCCCCGGCCGGGCGGGAGCGGCTGGAGACGGAGGCGGAGCGGCTGGCCGCGACCGCCCGGGAGGTCAGGCGGCGGCTCGGCGCCGAGGGAGCGCCGGTGCCGCCCGTGCCGACGGCGCCCGCGGCCCCGGCGTGAGCGATCGGACGAGCGGTCCCCGCGATCCGCTGTCCCGGCTGTACCCGGCCGCGTACCGGGCCGCCCACGGCCGGGAAATCATCGACGTGCACCGGGAGCTGACGGCGGACCTGCCGCGCGCGGCCCGGCTGCGCGCGGACGCGGACCTGGCCGCGCACGCCCTGCGGGTACGGCTGGGTCTCGACTCGGCCTCGCCCGCCGGGCGCCTCCTCGCGCTGGCGGCCCCGTTCGCGCTGGCGGCCGGTGCGGTGGACAGCGGGCTGCGGCTGACGAGCTGGTACGCGTCGCTCGTCCGCTCGCCCGCGCCCGCGTGGGTGCAGCTCTCCACCATGGACGGCGCCTGGGGCCTGTACCTGCTGTTCTCCGCCCTGGTGTGCGTCGGCGCGGTGGTCGCCCTGACCGGCCGGTGGACGCTGGGCGCCGGGACGGCGGTGGGCGGGCTGCTGGGGACGGCCGCGCAGTGGCCGCTCGCCCCGCCCACGCACGGCGACGGCGCGGTCGCCCCCGTCATGGCGCTGCTGACGGCGGCCGTCGTGCTCGGCTGCCCGCAGGACCTGCGCGCGGACCGGCGGCTGTCGGTGGCGGCCGGGGCGGCGGCCGCCGTCGCGTGGTTCCCCGTCGTGGTCGCCCGTACCGGAGCCTTCGGCGTGAGCACGGACTACGGCGCCTGGCCGCTGCTGGTCCTCGCGTTCACCGGGGCGTGGCTCGCCGTGCGCGCGCGGTCCTCCGGGCTGCGCGAGGCCGGCGCCCTGGCTCTGGCGTCGCCGCCCCTGGTCGCCTGCGCCTACACGAACGCCTGGGGCGATCTCCGGCCGGTCCTCGGCGGGGTCCTTGTGCTGCTGTCGGCCGTGGCCGTGGTCGCCGTCACCTTCCGCGGAGTGCGCCGTCGACGCTGAGGCGGCAGGGGCGGGAAGGGCGGCAGGAGCGGCAGAGGCGGCAGGAGCGGCAGAGGGTGCCCGAGGATCCGTGGCGGCGGTTCGCCGCTTGCCATAGTCCGTTGAGCTGAATAATCTCTGCGGTGTTCCATCCGTCGGTTCCGAGGCGGCCCGGCCCAGCGCGCTCCGAGCAGAGACTCCGAGCGGAGGAAGACCGCCGAGCGGGGAGGCCGCCGAGCAGGGAAAGATCGCCGAGTTGCCGTTCACCTTGTCCCACCCCGCCGCGGTACTGCCGCTGCTGCGGCGGCCGTTCGTCCCGGCCGCCCTGGTCGCGGGCTCCGTGGCGCCCGACGTCCCGTACTTCCTGGGCGCCCTCGGCGTGGCGGAGACCAGCTCCGCCGACTGGTACGGGCCGCTCCTCAACGCCACCCGGACCCACTCCTTCGTCACGGGCCCGTTCGTCGCCCTGCCCTTCGCCCTCGGGCTGGTCGCCGCGTACGCGCTGCTGCGCGCGCCGGTCACGGCGCTGCTGCCGCCGGGCCTGCGCCCCGCGGCGCCCGAGCGGCCTGCCGGGGCGCGGGCGACGGCGCGGTACGCGGTGTGGCTGCTGGTCTCGGCGCTGATCGGCATCGTCTCCCACCTGGCGTGGGACTCCTTCACCCACGGCGACGGCGTCCTGGTCGCCCACGTGGAGCCGCTGCGCGCGGAGGTCCTCGGCGGCCTGACGGCCGCGCGGCTGCTCCAGTACGCCAGTACCGCCTTCGGCCTGGCGGCCTGCGGCCGGTACCTGTGGCGACGCCGCGACCGGCTCCGTACGGACGAGGGCCCCGCGGTGGCCCGGCTCGCCCCCGTGGCGCGGTGGAGCGTGGTGGCGCTCCTGGTGGCGGCGCCCGTCGTCGGCGGCGCCGTGCACGCCCGCGCCGACTTCCACGCCTACCGCCACGTGACGGAGGTGGACTTCAGCCGCCCCACCCCCGTGGACCTGAGCGACGGCACGAGCGAGACCACGTACCCGGAGAGGGCGGCCCTCGCCCCCTGGGGCACCGTCGCCGAGGGGGTGCTGACGGGGGCGGCCAAACGAGCGGGCGGCGCCTTCGCGGCAGCGCTGCTGCTGTACGCCGCCGCCTGGCGGCTCGCCGCGCTCGTACGCGGGCAGGACCGGGGGACCCGGGGCCCGGAGGCGCGCGACGGGGAAGCCCCGACGCCCGAGGCCCGGACGCCGGAGGACCGGAACCCGGCCGCCCGGAACCCGGCCGCCCGGGACAGCTGAGCCAATCCGCTGCGGCCGGGCGCGCCTTCCGGGAGACTGGTCACGGACCGGATTCACGCGGGGCGACTGAGGTGACGGCGCGATGAGCGATACAGCGGCAGCGGCAGCGGCAGCAGCAGGGACAGGGACAGCGGGCACGGAAACAGGGGCGGGCCGGGGCGAGTTGGACGCCCGGCTGGAGAAGCACCGTACGGAACTGACCGGTTACTGCTACCGGATGCTGGGCTCCCCGTTCGAGGCCGAGGACGCCGTCCAGGACACGATGGTGCGGGCCTGGAAGAGCTTCGACAAGTTCGAAGGCCGGTCCTCGCTGCGCTCGTGGCTCTACCGCATCGCGACCAACGTCTGCCTGGACATGCTCAACGCGGGCAACCGCAGGGCCCGTCCGATGGATCTGTCGGGGCCCACGCCCGTCGCACAGGCACAGCTCACCGCGCTCCCGGAGAACACCTGGCTGGAGCCGGTGCCGGACGGCCGGGTCCTGCCGTCGGTGACGGACCCGGCGGAGGCGGCCGTCTCGCGGGAGACGATCCGGCTGGCGTTCGTCGCGGCGCTGCAGCACCTGCCGCCGAAGCAGCGGGCGGTGCTGATCCTGCGCGAAGTGCTGTCCTGGAAGGCGAGCGAGGTCGCCGAGCTGCTGGAGACGACCGTCGCCTCGGTCAACAGCGCGCTCCAGCGGGCCCGCGCGACGATCGCCGAGTCCGAGCCGACGGTCACGGAGACCGCGGACCCGCTCGACGAGGAGCATCAGCGGCTGCTGGAGCGCTACGTCGCGGCGTTCGAGGGCTACGACATGAAGGCGCTGACGGCGCTGCTCCACGACGACGCGAAGTTCACCATGCCCCCGTTCGATCTGTGGCTCCAGGGCCACGACGACATCACCGGCTTCATGCTCACCATCGGCGCCGGTTGCCGGGGCTCGCGGCTCGTGCCGACGGTCGCCAACGGGACACCGGCGTTCGCGCACTACAAGCCGTCCGAGTCGGGCGACGGCTTCACGCCGTGGGCGCTGCAGATCATCGAGATCGAGAACGGCAAGATCTCGGCGATGAACTGCTTCCTGGACACGGACCGCTGGTTCCCGCTGTTCGATCTGCCGACGACGCTGGCGGACGCGTAGGACGCACACCCTGGCCCCGGACCTGGACCTGGACCTGCCCGGACCCGGACCCGACCCCGCACCTGGCCCTTGGCCCCCGGACCTGGCACCGGCCCTGACCCGTCACTCCCGGGCCAGGGCCCCCAGCCCCACCAGGTCGAGCAGCAGCCGCAGCTCCCGCCCGGTCCCGCGCAGCGCGACCCGGCAGCCGCGCCTGCGCGCCGTGAGCTGGAGCAGGGCCAGCAGCTCGACGGCGGCCAGCGTCGGCCGGACGAGGCCGCCGACGTCGCAGACCACGTCGGCGGCGGTCGCGGGCAGCCCGGCGGCCAACTCCTCGTGGCGGCGCGGCACATCGGCCGGTGCGATGTGCCCGGCGACCACGAGGACGGTGGGTTTCGTGTCATCCACGCCTAGGAGACCGGCCGGGCGACCGGAACTCATCGCACCCGGGCGGGCACGGCCCGTACGCTGCGGAGCATGACCCACGAACCTGTCGAACTGGTGATCTTCGACTGCGACGGTGTGCTGGTGGACAGCGAGCGGCTGTGTCTCCGGGTGGACGCGCAGGTCTTCGCGGCGCTGGGCTGTCACTTCACCGAAGAGGAAATGATCGAGACCTTCGTCGGATCATCCGCCGAAATCTACGACAAGGCCCTGGAGGAGCGGCTCGGGCGCCCGTTGGAGCCCGGCTGGAACAAGCCGTACGACCATCTCTACCGGCGGGCGTTCGAGACCGAGCTGACGGCCATCGACGGCGTCGCGGACGCGCTGGAGGCCCTGGAGCTGCCGATCTGCATCGCCTCGAACTGCGGCCACCACTCGCTCCGGCGCAATCTGCGGACCACCGGGCTCCTCCACCACTTCGCCGACGGCCACATCTTCAGCGCCGAGGACGTCGAGCGGGGCAAGCCCGCCCCCGATGTCTTCCTGCACGCCGCCCGCACGATGGGCGTGGCCCCGGCGCGCTGCGTGGTCGTGGAGGACAGCCCGTACGGCGTGACGGCGGCCCGCGCGGCGGGCATGCGCGTCTTCGGCTACGCGGGCGGGCTGACCGCCGCGCACCGGCTGGCCGGGCCGGGCACGGTGGTCTTCGAGGACATGCGGGAGCTGCCGGGGCTGCTGGACCCGGGGCGGGGCCGGGCCGAGCGCGCGGTCAGCTGACGGGGAACTCGGTGGTGTCGATGGCGAGGTCGAAGGGGGCGGGGAGCGTGAGTTTGCCGCCGTACTCGACCGTCTCCAGCATGCGGTACGTGCCGCCCTCGGGCTCGCCGTAGAGCGTGGCGCTCGGGGAATCCGACGCCCACGGGTCCAGCAGCAGGTAGAGCGGGACGCCTGCCTGCGCGTAGCCGCGTGCCTTGGCGATGCGGTCGTGGTGGGCGTTGCCGCGTGAGGTGATCTCGACGACGAGCTTCGCCCGGCTCGCGGGGAACAGCTCCCCGGGCGCGGGCCGGTCCTCCTCCGCCGCCACCATCAGGTCGGGGATGTAGAGGCCCTTGCGACCCGGTACGGCCACCTCCTGCGTCTGGAAGATCCTCCAGTGCTCCGGAATGATGGTCGCGAGGCGCAGCAACAGCAGGTACGCGGTGGAATTGTGGTCCCAGGACGGCGACGGTGACACGGTGATGATCCCCTCGATGATCTCCACCTTGCGGCCCTCGGGTGCGTCCATCCCCTTCCAGGTATGGACAAGATCGTCCCAGCCCTGCTCAGGGCCGTGGTCGACGGTGAGTGCGCTCATGGCGGTCTCCTTCGTTGTGTCACCGATCCCAGCATGCCGAACGGGACCGGTGTCCGTCCACCGATCCCGTTCACCCGAATGGGTAACCTCGCAGGTCGGACCCGCGTCAGGCGATACGTTCCCGCACCACCGGCGTGGCCTCGTACGCCGTGCCGGGGGCGCCGATGTCGTACGTGCCCGCCAGCGCCTCGGTCGCGTAGGCGAACTTCTCCGGGGTGTCCGTGTGCAGGGTCAGCAGGGGCTGGCCCGCCGTGACGGTGTCGCCCGGCTTGGCGTGGAGTTCGACGCCGGCGCCCGCCTGGACCGGGTCCTCCTTGCGGGCGCGGCCCGCGCCGAGGCGCCAGGCGGCGACGCCGACTCCGTAGGCGTCGAGGCGGGTGAGGACGCCAGAAGCGGGCGCGGTGACGACCTGCCGCTCGCGGGCGACCGGCAGCGCGGCGTCCGGGTCGCCGCCCTGGGCGGCGATCATGCGGCGCCAGACGTCCATCGCGGAGCCGTCGGCGAGCGCCTTCGCCGGGTCGGCGTCGCGCAGGCCCGCCGCGTCGAGCATCTCGCGGGCGAGCGCGAGGGTCAGCTCGACGACGTCGGCCGGGCCGCCGCCCGCGAGCACCTCGACCGACTCGCGGACCTCCAGGGCGTTGCCGGCCGTCAGGCCGAGCGGGGTGGCCATGTCGGTGAGCAGGGCGACGGTCTTCACGCCGTGGTCGGTGCCCAGGCCCACCATGGTGGAGGCCAGTTCGCGGGCGTCTTCGATGGTCTTCATGAAGGCGCCGGAGCCGACCTTGACGTCCAGGACGAGCGAGCCCGTGCCCTCGGCGATCTTCTTCGACATGATCGAGGAGGCGATCAGCGGGATGGCCTCGACCGTGCCGGTGACATCGCGCAGCGCGTACAGCTTCTTGTCGGCCGGGGCCAGCCCGTCGCCCGCCGCGCAGATGACCGCGCCGGTGGTGTCGAGGACGCGCAGCATCTCCTCGTTGGAGAGCAGCGCCCGCCAGCCGGGGATGGACTCCAGCTTGTCGAGCGTCCCGCCGGTGTGGCCGAGCCCCCGGCCGCTGAGCTGGGGCACGGCCGCGCCGCACGCGGCGACCAGCGGGGCGAGCGGCAGGGTGATCTTGTCGCCGACGCCGCCGGTGGAGTGCTTGTCGGCCGTGGGGCGCGAGAGCGCGGAGAACTCCATGCGCTCGCCGGAGGCGATCATGGCGGCGGTCCAGCGGGCGATCTCCGTACGGTTCATGCCGTTGAGGAGGATGGCCATCGCGAGCGCCGACATCTGCTCGTCGGCGACCTCGCCACGTGTGTAGGCGTCGATCACCCAGTCGATCTGCTCCGGGCTCAGCTCGCCCCGGTCGCGCTTGGTGCGGATGACGGAGATGACGTCCATGGTGGTCCTTACCCGTGGGTCGGTTCGTGATGACTGCGGTCCCGGGGGAGCCGGATCGCGGCTCCCCCGGGACCTGGTTTCGGATGAGGCCGCGGCTTCGGCCGAGGCCCGGCCTCAGCCCAGGTGCCCCGGGCCGAAGGGCTGCGGCAGCATGTCGTTCAGCGTACGGAGCCCGTCCGGGGTCTCCAGGATCAGTTCGGGGCCGCCGAACTCGTACAGCAGCTGCCGGCAGCGCCCGCACGGCACCAGCACCTCGCCCACGCCGTCGACGCAGGTGAAGTGGGTGAGCCGGCCGCCGCCGCTGAGCTGCAGGGCGGAGACCAGGCCGCACTCCGCGCAGAGCCCGATCCCGTACGACGCGTTCTCGACGTTGCAGCCGGTGACGGTACGGCCGTCGTCCACCAGCGCCGCGACGCCCACCGGGTACTTCGAGTACGGGGCGTACGCGCGGGACATGGCGTCCCTGGCGGCCGTGCGCAGGGCCGTCCAGTCGATCTCGGGCGCGGGTGCGGGTGCGGGTCCTGTCATGTGCCTTGCCCCTTCCGGTACGGCATGCCGTCCGCCTTCGGCATCCGCAGCCGTTGCGCGGAGAGCGCGAGGACCAGGAGCGTCGTGACGTAGGGAGCCGCGTCCACGAACTGGCTGGGCACCTGGTCGGTCAATGCGTACCAGACGAAGAGCAGCGCCGACACCGCACCGGAGATCAGCGCGGCCGTGTACTTCTTCTTGTAGAGCTGCCAGCCCACGACCAGGACGAGCAGGATGGCGAGCAGGAGCAGCATCGCGTGGACGTTCTCCGCGCCGCCGCGCAGCTTGAGGCTGTCGGTGAAGCCGAAGAGTCCGGCGCCGAGGGCCATGCCGCCGGGCATCCAGTTGCCGAAGATCATGGCGGCGAGGCCGATGTAGCCGCGCCCGCCGGTCTGGCCCTCCTGGTAGATGCCGGTGGCGACGATCGCGAGGAACGCTCCGGCGAGTCCGGCGAGGCCGCCGGAGACGGTGACGGCGATGTACTTGTACTTGTAGACGTTGACGCCGAGGGACTCGGCGGCGACCGGGTTCTCGCCGCAGGAGCGCAGCCGCAGTCCGAAGGCGGTGCGCCACAGGATCCACCAGGTGCCGGGGATGAGCAGCAGCGCGACGACGGTCAGCAGCGACAGATGGGTGACCAGGCCGCCGACGACCCCGGCGATGTCGGAGATCAGGAACCAGTGCCGTTGCTGGAGGTCCTGCATCCAGTCGGCGAGTCCCGGCACGGTGATGTCGGTGATCGGGTCGATGCGCGGGGACTGCTTGGAGGAGCCGCCGTCCAGGTCGGCGAAGGCGAAGTTGGAGAGGTAGCGGGTGAATCCGGCGGCGAGGATGTTGATGGCCACACCGGAGACGATGTGGTTGACGCCGAAGGTGACGGTGATGACGGCGTGCAGCAGTCCGCCGAGACAGCCGCCGAGTATGCCGAACAGGACGCCGACCCACGGGCCCCACTGGAAGCCGGCCCAGGCGCCGAACCAGGTGCCGAGGATCATCATGCCTTCGAGGCCGATGTTGACGACGCCCGCGCGCTCGGCCCACAGGCCGCCGAGCCCGGCGAGTCCGATGGGTACGGCGAGTTCCAGCGCGCCCGCGACCTGGCCGACGGAGGTGATGTCCTCGGCGCCGCTGATCAGCCGGACCAGCGACACGAGGGCGAGTGCCCCGGCGACGATCAGCAGGACGACGGGCAGGGAGAGTGTGCGGCGGCCCGCGCCCTTCTTGGGGGCGGTGCTCGTCGCGGAGACGGTGCTCGTGCTCGTGCTCACAGGGCTGCCTCCTCCTTCTCGGTCTTGAGGGCGCCTCCGGCGGCGAGTTCCTCGCCGACCTTCTGCTGCTGGCGGCGGAGCCCGTAACGGCGGACGAGTTCGTAGCTGACGACGACCGAGATCACGATGAGGCCCTGCATGATGTCGGCGATCTCCTTCTCGTACCCGTGCTGGTCGAGGGAGGCGGACGACTTGACGAGGAAGGCCATCAGCAGGGCGCTGAGCGCGATGCCCACCGGGTTGTTCCGGCCGAGCAGGGCGATGGTGATGCCCATGAAACCGATACCGGCCGGGAAGTCGATGCTGTAGGTGTGGGTGTCGCCGAGCAGGGTCGGCATCCCGACCAGGCCGGCGACGGCCCCGGAGAGGAGCATCGAGGTGAGGACCATCTTCTTGGCGTCGACGCCGGACGCCTGCGCGGCGCTCTCGCTGGCGCCGGTGGCGCGCAGGTCGAAGCCGAAGCGCGTGCGGCCGAGGACGAACCAGTAGATGACGCCGCAGGCGACGGCGACGAACGTGAAGCCGTAGATCTCTCCGGCCTCGGGGCCCAGGGACAGGCCGGGGAACCAGGCGGACTCCGGGATGTCGCCGGTGGTCAGGTTGTTGGAGCCGGCCGGCTGGACGCCGAAGTTCTTGGGCAGGATCAGCCAGGCGACGAGGCTGGTGGCGATCGCGTTGAGCATGATCGTGGAGACGACCTCGCTCACTCCGCGGCTGGTCTTGAGGATGCCCGCGATGCCCGACCACAGGGCGCCGACGAGCATCGCGACGAGCACGATCAGCGCGATCCGCAGCGGTCCCGGCAGACCGACGTTGGCGCCGACGAGCGCGGCCACCATCGCGGCGAGCCGGTACTGGCCGTCGACACCGATGTTGAAGAGGTTCATCCGGAAGCCGACGGCGACCGCGAGGGCGGCCAGGTAGTACGTGCCGGCCTGGTTGATGATCAGCACCTGTACGTCGACGTACGAGGCGGAGTCGAACATGATCTGGTACGGCTCGATCGGGTCACGGCCCGAGACGAGCAGCACCAAGGAGGTGAGGGCCACGGCGACCACCAGCGCGAGCGCCGGGCCCGCGAGGCCCAGGATCAGCCGGTCCTTGTCGAACTTCTTCATCGGGCGTCGTCCTCCGGGGGTGCCTCTGCGGCGTCTGGGGCGTCTGCCGCCGGTGCCGCGTCCAGATGACCGGTGGCGGCGCCGGTCATCGCCGAGCCCAGTTCCTCCGGAGTGATGGTGGCGGGGTCCGCGTCGGCGACGAGCCGGCCGCGGTACATGACCCGCAGGGTGTCGGAGAGCCCGATCAGCTCGTCCAGGTCGGCGGAGATCAGCAGGACGGCGAGTCCTTCGCGGCGGGCCTCGCGGATCTGGTCCCAGATCTGGGCCTGCGCGCCGACGTCCACGCCGCGGGTCGGGTGCGCGGCGATGAGCAGCTTGGGGCTGTGGCTCATCTCGCGGCCGACGATCAGCTTCTGCTGGTTGCCGCCGGACAGGGAGGCCGCGGTGACCTCGATGCCGGGGGTACGGACGTCGTACTCGCGCACGATCCGTACGGTGTCGGTGCGGGCGGCGCGCGGGTCGAGCAGTCCGCGGCGGCTGTTGGGCCGCTCGGTGACGTGGCCGAGGATGCGGTTCTCCCAGAGGGGCGCCTCCAGCAGCAGGCCGTGGCGGTGCCGGTCCTCGGGGATGTAGCCGATGCCGGCCTCGCGGCGCTTGCGGGTGGGCGCGTGCGAGAGGTCGGCGCCGTCGAGGGTGATGGTCCCGCCGTCGGGGTCGCGCATCCCGATCAGCGCCTCGATCAGCTCGGTCTGGCCGTTGCCCTCGACACCGGCTATGCCCAGGACCTCGCCCTGGTGGATGGTGAACGTGATGCCGTCCAGCACCTCGCGCACGACGCCGTCGGGGTCGGTGGCGGTCAGCCGCAGCTCGTCGACGGTGAGCGTGGGGCGGTCGGTGACCGTCGACTCGCGGGTCTCGGGCGAGGGCAGTTCGCTGCCCACCATGAGTTCGGCGAGCTGCTTGGGCGTGGTGTGCGCGGGGTCGGCGGTGCCCACGGTGGTGCCCCGGCGGATGACGGTGATGTCGTCGGCGACCGAGAGGACCTCGCCCAGCTTGTGCGAGATGAAGATGACGGTGAGGCCCTCGGCCTTGAGTTCGCGGAGGTTGTCGAAGAGCGCCTCGACCTCCTGCGGGACCAGGACGGCGGTGGGCTCGTCCAGGATCAGGATGCGGGCGCCCCGGTAGAGGACCTTGAGGATCTCCACGCGCTGGCGGTCGGCTACCCCGAGGTCCTCGACGAGGGCGTCGGGGCGGACGCCGAGGCCGTACGCGTCGGAGATCTCCTTGATCTTCTTGCGGGCCTTGGAGCCGATGCCGTACAGCTGCTCGCCGCCGAGGACGACGTTCTCCAGGACGGTGAAGTTGTCGGCGAGCATGAAGTGCTGGTGCACCATGCCGATGCCGCGGGCGATGGCGTCGGCGGGGCTCGCGAAGTGGGCCTCGGCGCCGTCGACGGTGATGGTTCCCTCGTCCGGCTTCTGCATGCCGTAGAGGATCTTCATCAGGGTCGACTTGCCGGCGCCGTTCTCACCGACGAGGGCGTGGACCGTGCCCTTGTGGATGGTGATGTCGATGTCGTGGTTGGCGACGACTCCGGGGAAGCGCTTGGTGATGCCGCGCAGTTCCACCGCGGGGGGTGCGGGAGGGCTGCTGGTCGGACTGCTGGACGCGTTGATGGCGCACTCTCCTTGGCGGGAAAGGAGTGGAGACGGGGTGAGTGGCAGGGCGGGGTGAAGCTATCGCGCCGGAGGGCCGTCTACACGCGTAGCGCTGCCGAATCGTAAAGGTGGGAGGGGAAGTGCTCCGCTGCACCTGGCCACGGCCGGGCGGCCGGGACCCGGTTCCCGTGAGCGCCGGACCGGCTGCTTCCAGCCGGTCCGGCGCTCATGGGGTGACGGTGCGCTGCCCCGCCCGCCGACTACGGGGTGGTCTTGACGGTGATCTTGCCGTCGATGATCTCCTGCTTCGCCTTGTCCACCGCGCCGATCACGTCGGTCATCTTGGTGAAGGCCGGGTTGGAGTCGGCCAGGCCGACGCCGTCCTTGTCCAGGCCGTAGCGGATCTCACCGGACTGCGGCTTGCCGTCCTGGACCGACTTGATCAGGTTGAAGACGGAGTCCGCGACGTCCTTGGTGACCGAGGTCAGGATCGAGTCCTTGTAGGTGGCCAGGCCCTTCTGGTTGTACTGGTCGGAGTCGACGCCGATGGCCCACTTGCCGGCCTTGGCGGCTGCCTCGATGGAGCCGGAGCCCGCGAGACCGGCGGCGGCGTAGATGACGTCGGCCTTCTTGTCGAGCTGCCCCTGCGCGGCGGCCTTGCCCAGGTCCGGCTTGGAGAAGCCGTCGAAGTTCGGCGGCTGGGTCAGGTACTGGGAGAGCACCTTGACCTTGGGGTCGGTGTCCGTGACGCCCTGCTCGAAGCCCGCCTCGAACTTCTTGATCAGCGGGGTCTCGACGCCGCCGATGAAGCCGACCGTCTTGCTCTTGGAGACCTTGGCGGCGGCGACGCCCGCGAGGTACGAGCCCTGCTCCTCGTTGAAGACCAGGTTGGCGATGTTCTTGTCGGTCACCGAGGCGTCGTCGATGATGCCGAAGGTGGTCTTCGGGAACTTCGCGGCGACCTTCTTGATCGCGGGCGCGTAGGCGAAGCCGACGCCGATGACCGGGTTGTTGCCCGCGCGGGCCAGCTCGGTCAGCCGCTGGATCTTGTCGGCGTCCGCCTCACCGTCCGAGGGCTCGGCGGCGCTGCCCTTGATCTTCAGGTCCTTCTGGGCCTTCTCCAGGCCCGCGAACGCGGCGTCGTTGAACGACTGGTCGCCGCGCCCGCCGACGTCGTACGCGATGGCCGCCTTGGCGCCCGCGGAGTCCCCCGAGGAGGCGGTGTCCGACGACGATTTGTTGCCACACGCGGTGGCAGTCAGCGCGAGCGCGGCCGTTGTGGCGCCCACGGTGACTATCCTGGTGATCCGGCGCAAGAGAGGCTCCTTCAGCGTGACCGAAGCGCCTCTTCCGGCGCTGGTTTCGCGGCGATCGTAACGCGCGTAGATGTCAGTTAAAGACCTGTACGGAAGCCGTTATCGGATCGTCGCGAACGCGAGGTGTCCTGGCCGGTTACAAACGGTTGCCGTCGATCAACGCGGCGGCGGTGAACAGCTCCACGCCGACCTCGATCGCCCGCTCGTCCACGTCGAAATCACCCCGGTGCAGGTCATAACGGTCCTGGCTGCCGGGCCTGCGCACGCCCAGCCGGGCCATGGCTCCCGGGACCTGTTCCAGGTACCAGGAGAAGTCCTCGCCGCCGAGGCTCTGCTCGGTGTCCTCGATTGCGTACGATCCGCGCCGGGCGGTCTGGGCGGCGCGGATCAGCTCGGTGACGACCGGGTCGTTGACGACCGGCGGCACACCCCGGACGTACTCGATCTGGGTCTTGGCGGCGTGCAGCGCGGCGACCTCGTCGATGGCGGCGTGCACCAGGTCCGGCGCGTCGCGCCAGGCGGGCAGGTCGAGGCAGCGGACGGTGCCGGACAGCTCGGCGTGTTGCGGGATGACGTTGCAGGCGTGGCCCGCCTCGATACGGCCCCAGGTGACCGCCAGCCCGGAGCGGGCGTCGACCCGGCGGGCGAGCAGCGCGGGGACCTCGGTGGCCACCTTGGCGACGGCGGTGACCAGGTCGGTGGTCAGATGCGGCCGGGCGGTGTGGCCGCCGGGCCCGTCGAGGGTGATCTCCAGCCGGTCGCAGGCGGAGGTGATCGGCCCGGGGCGCAGTCCGATGCTCCCGGCGTCGACGCGCGGGTCGCAGTGGACGGCGATGATCGAGCCGACGCCGTCCAGCACGCCGGACTCGATGGCGTCGGCGGCGCCGCCCGGCAGCACTTCCTCGGCGGGCTGGAAGATCAGCCGTACGGGGTTGGGCAGCAGCCCCCGCCGGTCCAGGTCGGCCAGGACCAGTCCGGCGCCGAGCACGGCGGCGGTGTGGACGTCGTGCCCGCAGGCGTGCGCCCGGTCGGGCACGGTGGAACGGTACGGGACGCCGGTCTTGGTGTCGGGGATGGGCAGCGCGTCGATGTCGGCGCGCAGCGCCAGCATCGGCCGCCCGCCGCCGTCCGCGCTCCCCTGCCCCGCCCCGGCCGCCCGGGGGATGCCGATGTCGCAGACGAGCCCGGTCCCGGTGGAGAGGACCCGCGGCGCGAGACCGGCCCGCTCCAGCCGGCTCTTGAGCGCGGCGGTGGTGCGGAACTCCTGGTTGCCCAGCTCGGGATGCATGTGCATGTCCCGGCGGAAGGCGATCAGCTCGGCGCGCAGCTCCGGTGGCAGCGCGCCGGGCAGTGCGGCGGAGGGCGTCACGGGAGACGCCTCGTCGCTGGAGCGGTCGGTTTCGGACTCACGGGACATCAGCTGGCTCACCTGTTGAAGAGTAGGCCCCTTCATTGATCAACCAACCATGGATCAACAAAATTTCAGCCAGTCAGGCGAAGAAATATGGAACGGGCACGCATGGTCACCGGACAGAGCGGGTATACCCGGCCGCTATCTCCCGCTCAGAGGTCGTCCGGCGCCCGCGGCCCGCTCGACAGGTGACGGCCTGGCGGCGCTGCGAACAGAGCGGGACGCTCTGTGGGTACGCATCCATCAGGGCACGGAGATCCGGCAACCGAATGCCGGGCCGGGCGTTCTCGATGCGACCGATCTTGGACTCGGCCGATCCGAGCACCTTGGCCGCGTCGGCATGTGTCATACCGACGGCCGTCCGCAGATCGCGCAGCCACCGGGCCAGCCGTCGCCGACGCATGGTCGGGTTGCTGTTGATGGGCAAGCCGAGAAGGAGATTGAACACACGACCGGACATCGCAACCGCGAAGGACGACAACGGTCCGAGATCGTTCCGTACATCACCACTTGGAGCGCCGAGCGCACCCACCCGCCTGCCCTGATCGCGCGTCCAGGGATCGGCGTCGCCTACAGGGAATCCGCCGGTTACTTGCCGCACAGCTCGTGATGGGGCTGCGTGGCTGCACGCTCGTTGACCTCGCCGTCGACCAGAGGGCGTAACCGTGATGGAGCCGGGCTTACGCCCTTCGGAAGTCAGAGATTTCAGCGGCAAACGGCCCGTCGGAAGAGCTCCGCGACGCTCCCTTGACCTCCCCCTCACCACTCCGGGACAATCAGCGAGAATCTTTCAGTAGGTTTCGAGAAAGGATCGGCATGCGCGCACGTTTTCTCGGCAAGGACCCCGAGTCCCAGGTGGGACAGTCACCTACGCTGTTCGCGACAGACCGGACGGATCGCAAGACCTTCATCGCCCAGGGCTGGGTGGTGACCGACCGCCAGGCCCTCGTCGACGTCGGGCCCGTCCCCGAGGGCGAAGCGATCATCGAAATCCCCGAAGAGGTACTCAAGCTCTACGCGCGCCGGTACGAGGAGGGCGAACACTGAGCCTCATCACTGGCGACGAATTCAGCCGGCTCTTCCGGACGTTCGAGCACACCGCGTTCCGTCTGGAAGTCCGCGACCGCTACGACGCGCCGTACGAGAACGCATCGCTGGCCAGATTCCTCGCAGCCGAAGAGGACGACTTGCCCTGGATGCGGGACTGGCTGTACATGATCCGTGAGGCGACTGAAAATGGTCGCCGTTTCTCCCGGGTACGAGTGGTGAGTATGCCCCTCACCGAATACAGTCGTTTCGGTGTGTGGTGCGCGCAGTTCACCAACGAAGCCGGCGAGGATATCCGCTATCTCCAACGCGAACGAGCCCGTGCGGAGAACCTGCCGGACCACGATTACTGGTTGTTCGACTCGAGGTTGCTGATCAGTATGCATTTCGATGACGCGGACCGCTTCCTCGGCGGTGAGCTGATCGAGGATCCCACCACCGTCGTGCAGCACAGCTACTGGCGTGACGCGGCCTGGCACCACGCCATAGGACGGGACGAATTTGCGATCGGTTAGGTCATCGGGCATCACTACCGTTCACGAAGCGCGCAGCGCCCTCGGGCAGCGGCTCCGTGAGCTGCGTCAACAAGCCGGGCTGTCCGGCAGGCAGCTCGCGGAGTCGTTGTCGTGGGCACCTTCCAAGGTCTCCAAGCTGGAGAACGGCAGGCAGACACCGACGGCCGAAGATATCCGCGAGTGGACCCGGTCGACCGCGAGCGAGGATCAGTCCGAAACCCTGCTGACGTCACTGCACACTTTGGATCTCCAATATGCCGAGTGGCAGCGTCAATTGAAGACGGGCTTCGCCTCTCATCAGAACACGATCGCCCATCTGGACGAGCGGACAAGGTTCTTCCGGGCATTTGAACCGACTGTTGTCCCTGGCCTGCTTCAAACAGCGGGGTACGCACGGGAGCGGTTCACTCAGGGCGCCACCACTCTCAAAGTGCCCCACGATGTGGACGAAGCGGTGCGGGTACGGACTCAACGCCATGAAATTCTTTACCGCCCCGACAAACGCTTCCACTTCGTTCTGACCGAAGCGGCCTTGCGCTATCGGCTCTGTGCGACCGAAGTCATGCTTGGGCAGCTTGACCGCCTGGTCTCTCTGTCGACGCTGCCGAACGTCAAGCTCGGCATCATCGCGTTCAGCACCCGATACACCGTGGCCCCGTGGCACGGTTTCTGGATCCTTGATCATGACCGAGTGATGGTGGAAACATACTCCGCCGAGCTGAACCTTGCTCAGCCGTCGGAAGTGAAACTGTACGGAACGGCCTTCGAGCAACTCGCGGCTGTGGCCACCTACGGACGAGCGGCACGCGCCCTCATCACACAGATCAGCGACGGCCTCTCGGCAGAGGTCTCCCAAGTCTCCGAAGATAGCGAGTAATTTCGGAGTGCTCCATCCGCTCTGATTATTTCTAGAAATATCAAGAAATCCTCTGTCCTGGCAGAGAAGACCTCCTCTACTCTCCCCAGAACGTCCGGAGAAGAGAGGAGACCACCATGAACGATCTGCTTCGCACCGACGCCGGAACCAACAGTGAGGACGAGCTGTTGCCGGTCGCGCTCGGCGACATCGCCGAGCTGACCGAGGGCCAGGGCCGCGGCCAGAGCGAGGACAAGCGTCGCGCCTACAACAGCTGACCCTCTTCATGAGGGGCGGTGCGGACATGGGAGTTGGACTTGCCATGTCCGCACCGCCTCACTTCTCTGTGCGAAACGGATGGCGAGCGGAGGGCCAGTGGCTTTCGGCGGTTTCAGCACCACCAGAAATATTCTCCCTCTCCCTGAGGGAGCCGAGCGCTTCGGAGCCGGATCATCCGCTTGGAGACTCGGCAGCGTCCCGGCTCACTTCCTTCCGGACCAGCGCGGGCACCGACGCATCCTGATCCTGGGCTGGTGCGGTGTCACCGGATCCGAACTGCGGCGCCTGGCCAATGCTCCGCTACCCACCGATATCACTTGGCGGTGGCCAGGCGTCTACACAGTCGTCGAGGAGACTCGTGACAGCGTGATCTGCCACACGGACCCGGCCTCGGCTCTGCCCCTCTACGTGACCGCCTGGTCGAGCGGTTGGGCATGGTCCACCTCAGCCAGGATGCTCGCCGGCCTCACCTCGGCCTCCGTCGACTCCCAACGACTCGCCTGCCTCGTCCTCGCACCGTCGGTGCCCACACTCGTCGGATCACATACCTGCTACACCGGTGTGGAGCAACTGACCCCGGGCTGCCGGATCGAACTCCCCCCGGACGGAGGCAGCCTGCGGTGTACCGCGCCATGGCGCCCGGATCCGGTTGCGGGGACGCCCCATCACCGTCTGCGCAGCGCCCTCACGACGGCCGTGGCCCTCCGGGTGAAGGCCGACCCGTATCTGTCCTGCGACCTCTCCGGGGGACTGGATTCGACCACGATCACTGTCCTCGCCGCAGCAGCCCTGCCCGACCAGCACAAGCTGAATGCCGTCACGATCCACCCCGAGGGCGACGAGAATGGTGCGGATCTTCACTACGCGAAGCTGGCGTCCGAGGCTCACAAGGACCGCATCACCCACCACCTCCTCCCGCTGGCAACAGAACATCTGCCGTACACCGGGATCACGTCCGTACCAGCCACAGACGAACCCGCCCCCTCAACTCTCACCCTCGCCCGGCTCACCGCTCAACTACGCTGGATGCACCAGCACCTCGGCAGCAGAACGCACCTGACCGGGGACGGTGGTGACAGTGTGCTGTTCCAGCCGCCCGTCCACCTTGCCGATCTCATCCGCCACCGCAGGTGGTCCCGGACGATGAGCGAGGCTCTCGGCTGGGCCCGCCTACGTCACTGCTCGATCGCACCGCTCCTGTTGGATGCCGCGATGACGGCCCGAACCAGCCGACGCGACGCCCTCGCCGGTCTGGCCCGTTCCCTGGCAGCTCCGGCTCTTGCCCGGGACGCCCGTCAGAACCGCGTCGGATGGTTCCACACTCTGCCGACGCCCCCTTGGGCCCAACCAGCAGCTCTGCGGCTTCTGGCCGACGCGGCCGGTGAGGCTGTCGACACCGAAGATCCTCTGCTCGGCCTGGACACCTCGGTGCGCACTCTCGTGGACGAGATCCGCGAGGTCGCCCGCACCGCGGCCGCCGACGCCCAACTCGCCGCCACCTGCGGCATCGACCTGCACAACCCGTTCCTCGACGTACGGGTCATGGACACGGTCCTGCGAACCTCCCTCGACCAGCGTTCACGCGTACACGCCTACAAGCCGCTCCTCGCCCGTGCGATGAGGCACCTGCTGCCGGGCAAGGTCGCCGCCCGCACCACCAAGGGCAGTTTCAACACCGACCACTATGCGGGGCTGCGCACCAATCTGGCCGACGTCTCAGCTCTGGCCGACGGCCACCTCGCGGGTCTCGGACTCATCGACCCCAATCGGTTACGGGGCCACCTCCGCCAGGCCGCCGCGGGCATCCCGATGCCCTTGGCCACGATCGAACAGGCGCTGTCCGCCGAGGCGTGGTTGCACTCACACCACCACACTCCCGGCCCCGTCTGGACCGACCGAGCGGTGCGGGACGCGCATGCCTGAAACACCCCGCTTCGCGACATCCCCCGGCCACGTCCACGCCGTGGACTTCGGACATGTACTGGTCCTCATCGACTACCGCAGCGGTCTCGTTCAGTGCCTGCTGCCCGTAGCGGCGCTCCAGTGGCGGGACGCGGCCCGCACCGGCTGCCTGGCCCTCATGGCACCCGAGCTGGCAACATGCCTCCTCACCGCCGGACTACTGCTTCCCACCCCCGCACCCGAATCCTGGCCTGCCCCGATCAGCGGCGGCCCCGCACCGGCAAGTTGGGGCAGCGCGGAGCATCCCGCGGGTGTGGACCGTCCTCCGGCGGTAGCCTGCCGGTCGCGCGTCAAAGCGGCGGGAGCCCTGGCAGCCGTCTTCGCGGTCAAGCGGGTGGGGAGCGCGGGGTCCGCCATGCTGCGCATCACGACAACGCTGCGAGCCGCCGCGTCAACCTGCCGTCGCGCGGCTACCCCCGCCGAGGCCCACGCCGCCGTTCTCGCCGTCCGTTACGCCGGATGGGACTTCCCCGGCCGTACGGCCTGCCTGGAAGAGTCCGCCGCCGTAACCCTTTTCCTGGCCTCACGACGGCTCGCCGTCACCTGGTGTCACGGCGTCGCGCCGGACCCGGTACGTCTGCACGCCTGGATACAGACTGTGGACGGCATGCCCGTCGCGGAACCGTCCTCGACGCTCGCCCATACGCCCGTACTCACCATCGGAGCCCCTCATCGACACCGGCCCTGACCCGATCCTGTGGATCGGCACCGACACCTGTGCCCTCGGCCCCTACCGCGCCGACCTGGTCGAGACCTACTGGCGCTGGGAACAGGATCCGGCCCTGCTCGTCGGCTACGGGCGTCAGGCACCCGAGTCCCTCGAAGCCCGCACCGAGGGGATGGCGCACCAACTCCGGGGCGAGAACATCCGGTTCACCGTCTACGACCTGTCCTCGGGCGCCCCGGTCCCGGCCGGAGTCACCACGCTCCTGCCCGACCACTCCGTACGGACCGCCGAGTACGTCGTCATGCTGGCACCCGAGGCCCGGGGACGCGGGCTCGGCAGTGCGGCGACCCGGCTCACGCTCGACTACGCCTTCCACATCACCAACCTGCGGATGGTCTGGCTCAAGGTCCTCGCCCCGAACACCGCCGGCGTACGCGCCTACGAGAGAGCCGGTTTCCGTACGGCGGGGACGCTCCGGGAGTCCGGCTACTGGCTGGGGCGACTCTGCGACGAGGTCCTCATGGACGCCCTCGCGAAGGACTTCACCGGTCCCTCCGCCATCACTCCCCCGCTGGCCGAATAACGGCGTCCGGCCCGCCATCGGGGAGGTGACGGGCCGGGCGGAGGCGCGGCGCCCGCCGCGCTCACGCAGGTGACGGAAGCCTCGGCAGCCGGTGGATATCGCGGGCCGTGCCGGTGACCGCGGAGAGGAAGCCCTGCGCGCGCGGGGACGCCGTCTCCCTGAGCCACTCCGGGGCTATGTCCAGGACCGCGACCCGTACGCCCGTGCCCGCGAGGGCCAGGGGCAGGGTGTGTACCACGGTGGAGGGGAAGCTCAGGATCGTGGAGCCGATCGGGCCGCGCCGGGCGATCAGCTCCAGCGGCAGGTCGGGGCGGACGATCTCCAGGCCGGTCGCGGCGTGCAGGCGGTGCAGTTTGTCGGCGTTCTCCCTGCGGTGCGCGAAGTACCGGGTGGCGCCGTGGGTGTGGGTGAGGGAGATGACCGCCGCCGTGTACTGGTCCGCGTCCACGACGCCGGTCTCGACCAGCGACGTGCCGACCATGTCGGCGCCCGCCGAGATGCGGGGCGGGCCGAAGGTGGCGCGGGTCCACGCGAAGCGGTTGGCGCGCACCGTGATGCCCTCCGGCACCTGCTCGACCGGCATCGAGGTGAAGACCTCGACCGTACGGACCGCCGACGGCGTCAGCCGGCGCCTGGCGACCGCGGTGACCGGCGCCAGGACCATCTCCCGGGGCGAGCGTCCGCCGCCGCGCCGGTGCCAGCGCACCAGCCGCTCGCCGCGGGCGAGCTGGCCGACGAACTCCATGGTCGCCGTGCCGTCGTCGACGACGGTCAGCTCCTTGCCGCCGACCAGGGTCAGCAGCAGCTGTACGTAGCGGGAGAACGGATCGCCGATGACGATCCGGTCGGCCCCGCGCAGCAGCGGGGCGAGCTGGCGCACCGTCTTCAGCGGCGCGCCCGCGCCACCGCGCGCCTCCTGCCAGCGCACGGCGAATCCCGCGTCGCGGGCCAGCTCCGCCATCCGCCGGAGCTGGCCTCGCGACATGGGGTCGGTGGGCGACAGGACGACGAGGGTCAGTTCGGTGTGACCCGTCGCGCTCGCGTCCGCCCACTCCAGCACGTTGAGCAGCTGGACCGGGCTCTCCACGAAGGCGATCGCAGGAGTGATCACACGAGGGTGCGGGGTGGTCTCCCCGCCGGCACCGGTCGGCATCATGACGTCAGACCGCCACCGGCTCGGTGGACTCGGCGACGACACCCGCGACACGGCGGAGCTTCTTCATCGGGCCCAGCTCCGACTCGTAGACCTTCTTGACGCCGTCACCGAGGGACGCCTCGATGGTGCGGATGTCGCGGACGAGGCGCGTGAGGCCCTGCGGCTCGACGGAGGCGGCCTGGTCGGAGCCCCACATGGCGCGGTCGAGGGTGATGTGGCGCTCGACGAAGGCGGCGCCGAGGGCGACGGCGGCGAGGGTGGTCTGCAGACCGGTCTCGTGGCCGCTGTAGCCGATCGGGACGTTCGGGTACTCGGCCTGGAGCGTGTTGATCACGCGCAGGTTCAGCTCCTCGGCCTTGGCCGGGTACGTCGAGGTGGCGTGGCAGAGCAGGATGTTGTCGCTGCCCAGGACCTCGACGGCGTGCCGGATCTGCTTCGGCGTGGACATGCCGGTGGAGAGGATGATCGTGCGGCCGGTGGCGCGCAGGGCGCGCAGCAGCTCGTCGTCGGTGAGCGACGCGGAGGCGACCTTGTGGGCGGGGACGTCGAACTTCTCCAGGAAGGCAACGGCCTCGGTGTCCCACGGAGAGGCGAACCAGTCGATGCCGCGCTTGGCGCAGTGCTCGGCGATGGTGCGGTACTCGTCCTCGCCGAACTCGACGCGGTGGCGGTAGTCGATGTACGTCATCCGGCCCCAGGGGGTGTCGCGCTCGATGTCCCACTGGTCGCGCGGGGTGCAGATCTCCGGGGTGCGCTTCTGGAACTTGACCGCGTCGCAGCCCGCCTCGGCGGCGACGTCGATCAGGGCGAGGGCGTTGTCCAGCTCGCCGTTGTGGTTGATGCCGATCTCACCCGTGACGTAGACAGGACGGCCGGGGCCCGCGGTCCGCGTGCCGAGCGTGCGCAGACGGGAGGTGGCGTTGGTGCTCATGGAGGGTCGGTCCTTACGTGTTGAGGGTGTGGTGGGGGGTCTGGTGGGAGGTGGTGTCCCGGGGGGTGCCGTGCGGTGGCTGGAGGGCCGGGCCCAGGAGCCAGCCCGCGATCTCGCGGATCGCCCCTTCTCCACCGGGTGTCGTGGTGACGGCACGCGCTTCGGCGCGTACGGCGTCATGGGCGCTCGCGACGGCCACCGGCCAGCCGACGAGGCGGAAGCACGGGAGGTCGTTGACGTCGTTGCCGACGTAGAGCACCCGTTCGGGCGCGATCCCGTGCTCGTCGCACCACTGCTTCAGTGCGAGATCTTTGCGGTCGATGCCGTGGAGTACCGGCACGTCGAGTTTGCGGGCGCGGGCGGCGACGACCGGGTTGCGCTCGGTGGAGAGGATGAGCAGTTCCAGCCCGGAGCGGCGCAGCGCGGCGATGCCGAGGCCGTCGCCCCGGTGGACGGCGACGGTCTCGTGGCCGTCCGAGTCGATGAGGACCTTGTCGTCGGTCTGGGTCCCGTCGAAGTCGAGGACGACGGCGTCGATGTCGTCGTAGGCGGGGAGCACCGGCGGTTCGACCAGCGGGGCCAGGGCCCGCGCGCGGGCCAGGTCGTGCGGGTCGTCGATCTCCAGGACGCGGGCGGCGTCGGTCTCGACGAGCGTGGTGCGGCCGAAGAAGCGGTGCTTGGCGGTACGGAATCCCGCGGCGCGCATCGCGTAGGCGGCGCCGGTCTCCAGGAACTCCTGGGGCCGGTCCTGGCGGCGCGGGCGGTTGGCCTTGTCGTGGTTGACGCCGTAGCCGCCCAGCGGCAGCGAGGCGTCGCTGACGTGCTCGGGGCTGTTCTCGCCGTCGCGGCGCCACAGGAAGCCGTGGGTGGGGGCGACGGTCAGCGCGCTGTCGGCGCCCTCGTCGGTGACGG
This sequence comes from Streptomyces corynorhini, assembly GCF_003346515.1. Taxonomy (GTDB): domain Bacteria; phylum Actinomycetota; class Actinomycetes; order Streptomycetales; family Streptomycetaceae; genus Streptomyces; species Streptomyces corynorhini. Next base: position 13,095 of record NZ_QQNA01000187.1, on the reverse strand, counting down.
CGCGCACGACGCCGTCGACGTCGGCGGCGCTGAGGAAGGGGCTGGTGGCCTGGACGAGGAGGACGACCTCGGCGGCGGTGCCGCGCATCGCCTCGTGCGCGTCCATCGCGTGCAGGACGGCGGCCTCGCTGGTCGCGGTGTCGCCCGCGAGGGCGGCGGGGCGCAGCACGACCTCGGCGCCGGCGCCGCGCGCCGCCTCGGCGATGGCCGCGTCGTCGGTGGAGACGACGACGTCGGTGACGCGGCGGGCCGCGCGGCAGGCGCGGACGGCGCGGACGACCAGCGGCACTCCGCCGACGGGGGCGAGGTTCTTGGCGGGGACGCCCTTGGATCCGCCGCGTGCGGGGATCACCGCGAGGACGGTCATCGGTTCTCCTTGATGAGTGGATGCCGGGCGGTCGGTGCCGGGGCGGCCGGTGCCGGCGCGGCCGGTGCCCGGGCGGGTCACAGCTCGCCCATCCGGCGGATGACGGGGGCGACGCGTTGCACGCCGTGCCGGTAGGCGCCGCGCGCCGCGCCGCGTACGGCCTCGCGCACCACGCGGCGCAGTCCGCCGGTCTCGGCCTGGGCGGTACGGGACGACGGCAGCGGGGTGCCGTCCGCGGCCAGGTGGTAGCGGGCCAGCAGGCCGGGCAGGTAGCCGGGCGCGGTCGTGGCCGTGTAGTACGGGGCGATCGCGGGGAGTTCGCCGGTGGCGACCAGCTTCGTCAGCCGGGCGCGGGCCTCGTCGAAGGCGGCGGCGTACGAGCCGTCGGCTGCCACGCCCTGCCGGTCGGCCCAGACGGGGTCGGCGCTCGGCCGCCCGCCGCCGTCGAGCTGGTCCCAGGAGGCCAGGCAGCCCGAGCCGATGAAGTGGTGGTTGCCCAGCGGCTCGCGGATCCCGAAGTCGGTGAGGATCGCGGTCGGGATGGACCGGTGCAGGGATTCGAGGGCCGCCGTCGAGGAGACGGTGACCAGCAGGTCCGTCCGGTCCAGGACCTCGCCCATGTTCCCGTACACGAGACGGAAGTTGGGCGGCGCGCCGCCGGGGAGCTTCTCGGCGAGGCGCTGGTAGGGGAACTCCTCGACGTGCGTGGTGTGCTCGCCGGGCTTGGAGCGCAGCTTGAGCAGCACCTCGCGGCGCGGGTGCAGCCGGGCGTGCTCGACCAGGCGCCGCAGCAGGTAGGCGCGGTCGGCGCGGGTCACCGGCACGGACGGCTGGGCGGCGAAGACGAGCGTGTCGCGGCCGGTCTCGGGGACGTAGCGCTCGCCGCCGAGGAAGGGCAGCGCGGCCTCGGTGACCGAGCCGGCGTCGGCGCCCACGCCCTCGTACACGGCGCGGAAGCGCTGCGCGTCGTGGCGGGAGTTGGCGAGGACCAGGTCCGCGCCGTGCCGCAGCAGCAGCCCGTCCGAGAGCTTCTCGTAGACGACGCCGACGTAGCCGGTGACGACGGCGGGCCGGCGGGTGAGGCCCAGCGCGGCGATTCCGTGCAGCATGGCCTGGACGGCGCCGCCGACCAGGGCCAGTACGACGACGTCGTACGACTCCTCGCGCAGCTCCCGCAGGAACGCGACCCCGGTCACCTCCCGCGGCGCGTCGTCGGCCGAGGCGCCGACCTCGTCGAGCTGCCGGGCGGTGGGCGTGGCCCGGCCGCGCAGCAGGAAGCCGCTCAGCTCGGTGGGACGGCCACCGGGGGCGATACGGCGCGCGGTCAGCGCGCCCCATTTCCACCGGGTGTCGGAGTCGGCGAGCACGGCGACCCGGACAGCGTGGCTGGTACGTGAGGACACGACACGGACGTTAGGAAGCGATTCCGTTTGTCGGCCCAACTCAACAGCAATAAAGGGTTAACAACACGTCTACGAATGGCTTCACGGCCCGGAAAGCGGATGAAAAGCGACGCCGCGAGGGCCGGAAGGAGACGGACGGAAAAAGGAGAACGCCCGGATTCATCGTTCCGCCACTCTTCGTTCACCTGGCAGGCGCCCGGATGTCAGGCCGCGGGCCGGGCCGCCGCCTAACGTCGCCGGGGTGGTCAAGCTCTCTGTTGTCGTGCCGTTCTACAACGTGCAGACATATGCCCTCGAAACCCTGAGAAGTCTGCGCGCCAACAGCCGCGAGGACTTCGAATTCCTGCTGGTCGACGACTGTTCGACCGACTCCACCCCGGAGATACTCGACCGGGCGGTGCGCGATCTGCCGGGGGCGTCCCTGCTGAGACACGAAAGCAACGGCGGTCTGGCCACCGCCCGCAACACGGGTCTGGACGCGGCCCGCGGTGAGTACGTCACGTTCCTCGACGGCGACGACTGGGCGGCCCCCGGGTACTACGCGCGGCTGGTCGCCGCGGCCGAGGGGCTGGGCTGCGACTTCGTCCGTACCGACCATGTCCAGTTCACGGCCAGGGCCCGTACGGTCCACCGCGTCCCGGTCGGCCGCCGCGACGAGGTGCTCGACCCGCGGGCCGCGATCCTGCCCGCCCAGCGCTCCACCTCCGTCGACTACGCCTACGCCTGGGCGGGCGTCTACCACCGGCGGCTGGTCGACCGGGGGCTGGTGCACTTCACGGACGGGCTGCGGACGGCCGAGGACCGGCCGTGGATCTGGCGGCTGCACCGCGAGGCGCACTCGTTCGCCGTCGTCGGGCTGCTCGGGGTCTTCTACCGGCGCGGCGTCGCCTCGTCCCTCACCCAGATCGGCGATGTGCGCCAGCTGGACTTCATCCGGGCCTTCGACCAGATCATCGAGGAGACGTCGAAGGACCCGGAGGCGGACCTCCTGCTGCCGAAGGCGGTACGTACGTACTGCGCGATCATCGCCCACCACCTGGCCGCGAAGGACCGGTTCGAACCGGCCGTCGCCCGGCAGCTGCGCGCCATGAGCGCCACCGCGCTGAAGCGGCTGCCCCAGGATCTCCTGAAGGAAGCGCTGGACTCGATGGACCTGGACCGCTCGGACCAACTGCGACGGCTGCGCCGGCGGATGCCGTCCGCCGGAAGGGCGGCGGCGTGATGGGGCCCTCCGGTACGCCGCGCACGCAGATCTTCTGCGTCTCCACCCTGTACGGCGCCGCCACCCTGGCAGCCGGGATCGACGCCGGGCTCTTCGCCCCCGCAGACCGGCGGCTGCTGGTGGTCTGCAACAACACCGGGACGCCGGAGCTGACCCCGGCGGTCGACGGGATGCCGGGGTTCGAGCGGCTGCGCGACCGGTTCGACGACCTGGTGTCGTGGAACGAGACGATCGAGCCGTACCACCCCGGTTCCTGGTCGCCCAGGCCCGACGACATTCCGCTGTGGGAGCGCCATCTGCGGCTCGCCTGGCGGCTGGGCGACGCGCGTGTCGAGCTGATCGTCGAGTCGATCCAGGTCAACCCGGCGCTGGCGATCGCGCAGATCCTGACCGGCGCGCCGATCGACGTGTACGCGGACGGGCTGATGAGTTACGGGCCCACGCGCTCCAAGATCGATCCGCTGGTCGGCGAGCGGGTGCGCCGGGTGCTGCACCTCGATCTCGTACCGGGTCTGGAACCGCTGCTGCTCGCCGAGTTCGGGGTACGGCCCGAGCTGATCCCCACGGCGGCGTTCACCCGGGTCCTGGACCAGCTCACCGACTCCGCGAGCGGGATCGCGATCACGGCTCCGCCCGTACCCCCGGCGCTGCTGCTGGGCCAGTACCTGTCCGCGCTCTCCATCCTGACCGAGCGCGAGGAGGAGGAGCTGCATCTGCGGATGGTGCGCGGCGCGGTCGCGCTCGGGCACCAGCGGCTGGTGTTCAAGCCGCATCCGGCCGCGCCCGCCGTCCTGTGGGCCCGGCTGGAGGAGGAGGCGGAGCGGCTCGGCGCCGAACTGACCGTCCTCGGCACCCCGGTGCTCGCCGAGGTGCTCTACCGGCGGCTGGCACCGGCCGTGGTGATCGGCTGCTTCTCGACGGCCCTGTTCACGGCGTCGGCGTTCTACGGCATCCCGGTGCGCCGCACCGGGACCGAGCTGCTGCTGGAGCGGCTCACCCCGTACCAGAACAGCAACCGGGTGCCGGTGACGATCACGGACGCGCTGCTGGCGCCGCTGGAGGACGGGTCAGAGCGGGGCGGGGCGTCCCACGAGCCGGACGCCCGGATCGGGGAGCTGGTGGCGGCGGTGGGCTTCGCGATGCAGCCGCAGCTCCACCCCGGGCTGCGGCCGGCCGCCGAGGGGTATCTCGCCGCGCTCCCGGACGAGCGGGTGCGGCGCTACTTCAAGCGGCGCCGCCTCACCACGCTGGGGCTGCCCGGCGGCATGCCTGGCCAGCTGTCCGGCATCCCGCGCAACGCGACGGCGCGGCGGATGGTGCGGCGGGCGCGCACGCTGCGCCGGGTGGTGCTGCGGGCCGGGACGGGCTGACCGGGTCCGCGTACGGGAGAGGGGGCGGACCGCGATGGCGGTCCGCCCCCTCTCCCGTACGGCCGGGTACGGCTCCGTGCCGCCGCGTCAGCGGGCGGGCGTGCCCAGGATCACCCGCAGGTCGGCCGCGTTCGCCTGGGTGATCTTCCACAGCTCCCGCTGCCGGCCGTGCACATCGGCGACCGAGGCGGCGTGGTCGGCCAGCAGTCCCGCCGCGCGTTCGACCAGGATCGCGCCGAGGTCCTTCTCGTGCACGGAGACGCCCCACTCCGGGCGCTCGATGTCGGACAGGAAGTACGCCATCTTCGGGTGCGAGATCAGGCTGATGATCGGCGTTCCGCAGCCGAACGGGATCATGCCCGCGTGGCCGCGCATCCCGATGACCAGCTTCGTACGCGCGTAGGTCTCCCTGATCGCGTCGTTCTCGAAGTCGTACATCGGGATGACCGGCAGCGAGATGCCGTGCTCGCGCCGCAGGTCGAAGGCGATCTTCTCGTCGTCCAGCGAGTGCGCCACGCACCGCACCTCGGCGTGCTCGCCGATCCCGCGCACCGCCTTCGCCATCTCGGCCAGGAAGTGCGCGTAGTCGTGGCCGAAGCGCAGCCCGGCCCGGTCGTACGCGGCGTTGATCAGGACGGTGTCCTCGCGCTCCGCCGGGTCCTGCCAGCCTTCGACCAGCTGGCGGGTGACCGTGGTGGGGCAGGGCTGGAAGCGCACCTTGTCGTGCAGCGAGGCGGGCAGCAGCGCCCGGACCTTCTCGATCGAGCCGTGGTTGCGCAGCCCGAAGAAGGAGGCGCGCTCGACGAGTTGGCGCAGGCTGGAGTCGAAGCGCTCGCGCCGGTAGGACTGGCCGTCGAAGGCGTTGAAGCCGACGGCGTAGACCATGACCGGCACGTCGATCCGGTTGAGGTTCTCGTCCGGGACGTTCCACTGCCAGGCGCTGTTGCCGTTGGGCGCGGTGTCCGGGATGAACAGTCCGCCGCCGCCGATGACCAGCCCGCGCCGGGCGTTGACGCGCTCCAGCGCGGCGTCGTCGAAGAGCCGGTGCGCGTGGACCGAGTGCCAGCGGCGCGGCCCGGTGTCGGAGCCGAAGGTCAGCCGTACGGACTCGGGCAGCAGCTTGTCACCCGCGTTGCCCTGCTGCGGCATGTAGAAGGCCACATGGGCGAGTTGCTCCTCGGGCGACCCCTCGCGCTGCCCCGGCACGCCGCCGCCGGAGGCGCCCTGGGTGCGCAGCCGCATCAGCCGGTTGCCCCGGTGGGTGGGGTCGACGGCGAGCCCGTCCATCGCGTAGGCGTGCGCGGTGGTGTCGTCGCCGTGGATCCAGGCGATCTGCGCGAGCCGGGAGAGCGCGGTGGCCGCCCGGTTGGGGGCGGCGGTGGCCAGCAGCAGCCGGGCCTCGGCCTCGTCGTAGCGGGAGACGCTCATCAGCGCGTGCCCGTACACCTCGTGCGGCCATGCCGAGTCGACCGGGATACGGACCGAGCCGAGCAGCTCCACGGCCTCCTGGAACTCGCCCGCGCCGATGTGCGCGAGCGCGACCCGGCGCGCGGTGTCCACATCGCCGGTGCGCCGGACGTGCGGGGTGCCGTAGTGGACCAGCAGATCGTGGTGGGCGCTCCCGGACCGCGCCACGTAGGCGGCGTGGAACTCGGCGTCGGACATCTCGTACGCGCGCCAGCGCTCCTCGGCCTGCCCGTAGCCCGCCTCCCCGCCGAGCCAAGGCTTGTGCCGTCCGGTGAAGTGCAGGATCGCCGTGTCCTCGGGAACGGGCAGATCGCCGGAGAGCCTGCGCTTGACGAAGTTGAAGCGGCTGTCGAGCTGGTGGAAGTCGCCGTCGAGCACCGCGTTGAGGATGCCCTGGTCGTGCTTGTCCAGCTCGTAGTCGCCGGAGCGGCCGGTGGCGTCGATCCGCGCGCAGAACGCGTCGGTGAGGTAGTCGCGCTGGATGACGAGGAGTCCGCTGTTGAGCTTGTGCTGACCGTAGAAGAACTGCGGTACGGCGGCGAGCCCCTCGCGCAGCTTCAGCAGCTCGCCCAGATCGCCGAGGACCACCATGTCGGTGTCCAGGGTGATCACGGTGTCGTAGTCGCGGACGCGGAACACGTCGAGGATGAAGTACGCCTTGCGCACCAGGTAGTTGTCCTGGTCGCCCTTGGCGTACGAGTCGTAGCGCGCCGCGTCGACACGGCGCAGCTCGACGCGCGGGTGCAGGGCGCGGATCCGGGCCACGGAGGCGGGCCGCAGGCCGTCGTGGAAGACGAGGAAGTCCTCGCAGAGCTTCGGGTTGGACAGGGCCAGGCTGCGCAGCAGCGCCAGGAAGCCGGGCAGGTAGTTCTCGTCGACGAAGCTGGCGAAGGCGATACGCCGCTTGCCGGTGAGGGCGTGGGCCGAGGCTCCGGCGGGCGGCCGTACGGTCTCCGGGGCAAGGCTGTCTACGGTCATCGCAGGGATATCCTCGTGTCGCTCGCGCTCTGGGCGCGTTCCATGACCCACGCCTTCTCGCTGGTGTACTCGTGCACGGAGGTGATGGGCATCTTCATCGCCTCCTGGAGGCGGTAGGCGCCGCTCTCGTAGAAGTCGAAGCCGATCAGGTCCAGGGTCGGGCTGACGTCCAGGAAGTCCAGCAGCCACAGCATGTTGAAGCCGCTGGTGGGGATGGACGGCCAGACGGACGCGCCGATCTGGCCGATGTTCCGCAGCGGCCAGCGCAGCGACTCGTCCCCCAGGTACCGCTGCGCGCCGGGCACCAGCCGGTTGCGCAGGGAGTACTTCCAGTCGCCGGAGATCCCGCCGAAGACCAGCCGGGTGGTGACGCGCTGGTCCCAGTTGAAGCCATGCTTGTGGATGGAGGCGTGGATGTCGGTGCGGCGGCCGGTGGCGGGCGCGTCGATACGGTACGAGTTGAAGCGGACCACCAGGTCGTACGCGTCGATCTCCGGGCCCAGCGCACCGCGCCCGACGCTCTGGGAGTTGGCGATCAGGCAGATCGACTTCCCGGCGATCTGGTTGCGGAACTCGCCGAGGGAGAGCCATTCGACGCCGCCGAACGTCGGGTCGGCGACGGGGCCGCGCATCCGGTTCCTGCGCTGTTCGGCGTAGAGTCCGGCGAGTTCGCGCAGGGGCGAGGCGTCGCCGGAGTTCGCCGCGATCCGCAGGTCCAGGTAGAGGCCGATGGCCTCCTGGAGGTCGGGCAGCGCGGTGCCGGAGTCCCGGTCCATCGCCAGCAGCGCGCCGACCAGCCGGGGTTCGGCGCCTTCGGTGTCGCCGAGGTCGTGCAGCGCGAGGCCGGTGGCCCAGACGTCGGTGGCGGGTCCGCTCGCGTACATCGAGGCGCCGGGCGTCTCGCGCTCCAGCAGCGCCAGCAGCTGCGCGACGCGCTCGCGGCCGACGCGCAGTCCGGTGTTCTTCGCCGCGATGCCGAACCCGTCGTCGTCGGTGAGCGCGAGGTAGCGGTCGTACGCGTCGATCGTGCCGGGCTCGTCGCCGAGCGCCTCCAGCGTCCTGGCGCGCAGCCGCCAGCCGGCGCGGGAGCCCTTGCGGTGCGTCAGCACGGTGTCGCTGATGAGCAGGGCGAGCCGCAACTCGTCGTCGTACCCGCACTCCAGCGCCTTGTTGCCGACCGCGAGGAGCGCGTCGAGCAGCTCGCCGTCGACGGCGGACCGGGGGCCGGTGGAACGCCGCAGCAGGGTGGCGGTGCGGCCGGGCGCGGCGGGCGGCTCGGTGACGGCGTGCACGGCGAGCAGCTGGCGCAGCTTCTCGGCCAGCTCGATCCGCCGGCGGCCGAGGCTGCCGACCAGCTTGCCGCTGTGTGCCGCGCAGGCGCGGACGCAGGCGTCGAGTCCGGCGGGGCTGATCCGGATCTCCGGTGCGCCGGCTGCGGGTTCTGTGGCCGGGCTGTCCCCGTTGAGCGGCGCCGGCCATCGTTTGCGGCCCATTGTCATGCTTCTCCAAGCGTCTGCCCCGCGAACGGTGGGCGGGAGGCAAAACGCTAGTAAAGACAGACGGCCTGGAAGTGAACCCGATTCATCGGGCGGGCAAACGCGCCGGTCCAGACCCAGGAACACCGGGACCACCGGGAGCACCGGGAGCGCTGGGAGCACCTGGAGCACTGGGAGCACCTGGAGCGAGCGTGTGCCCGATTCCGGCGACGACGGCGGCGAGCCCCACCTCGAAGCCCGCCTCGTGTTCCCGGAACAGCTCCTCCCCGGCCGCCGCCGCCAGGGGATACGCCGCGAGCCGTTCGGCGCGCGCGGCGAGGTCATACGCCCTGGAGCGCGCCGCCTCGGGATCGGACCGGGGATCAGCCGGGAGATCGACCGGGAGGTTCGCCGGGTGATCGGCGGGGTCGGGCCCCATCGCCTGCTCCTCGGTGACGTACCCGATGGTGTAGCTGTACGCGGTGAACCAGGCGCGGGCGGCGGCGCGCGTGGTGAACCCGGCGTCGGTGAAGGTGCGCAGGTAGGCGTCCATGGAGGCGCCGTAGGCGGTGTCCGTGAAGTGCGTGCCGCTGTAGACCTTGGCGCCGTCGCGGTAGCGCAGCAGCTCGGCGCGGAGCGCGCGCATGCTGTGCGCGAGCCCGACCCGCCAGTCGGGGTCGGGGGCGGGCGCCGCGGCCGTCACGCGCCGGAGGATCTCGGTCGCCATCTCGTCGAGCAGCGCCTGCTTGTCCTTGAAGTGCCAGTAGAGGGCGGGCGCCTTGACGTCCAGGCGGCCGGCGATGGCGCGCAGGGACAGCCCGTCGAGACCGACCTCGTTCAGTACGTCGAGTGCGGTGCGGGCAACCAGCCCGCGGTCCAGTCGTGTGGTGGTCACCTTGACAACTTAACAGCGATAAGTGCAGGCTCGAAACCATGCAACTTAACGACGTTAAGGAAAGGCTCCGGCAGCACTCCGACGTCCTGATCGTGGGCGCGGGCCCGACCGGTCTGGCGCTCGCCTGCGATCTGCTCCGGCGCGGGGTCTCCGTACAGGTGGTGGAGCGGGCGGACGGGCTCTTCCCCGGCTCGCGCGGCAAGGGCGTCCAGCCGCGCACCCAGGAGGTGCTGGACGATCTCGGCGTCATCGGGGAGGTCCACGCGCACGGCGGCCCGGCGCCGGTCGGCATGATCTGGAAGGACGGCGTACGGCAGGGCGAGCACCGGATGTTCGACGAGCAGGAGCCGACGGTGGCCGAGCCGTACACCGGCCCCTGGCTGCTGCCGCAGTGGCGCATGCAGGAAATCCTGTACGCGCGGCTGCGGGAGCTGGGCGGGAGCGTCACCTTCGGTACGGCGCTCAGCGGCCTCGCGCAGGACCCCGACGGCGTGACGGCGGAGCTGACGACGGGCGCGGACACCGGCGCGGGCGCGGGCCCGGACACCGGCGCGGCGGCGGCGGGCGCCACGGCGGGCTCCGGCGCCACGGCGTTCCGCGCGCGGTACGCCGTGGCCGCCGACGGGGGCCGCAGCACGGTGCGCCGGCTGCTCGGCATCGCCATGACCGGCGAGTCGGTCGCCCCGGCGCCGATGCTGGTAGCGGATGTACGCGTCCCCGCGCTGGACCGGCTGAACTGGCACATCTTCCCGGCCGACGACGGCTCGTTCGCGAGTCTGTGCCCGCTGCCGGGGACCCCGGACTTCCAGCTGGTGGCCCGGCTCAAGGACGGAGCGGAGCCGGACACCACTCCCGAGGGCGTGCGGGCGCTCCTCGCGGCCCTCACCCACCTCACGGCGGACGAGGTCACCGAGGTGCGCTGGTCCTCGGACTTCCGGCCGCGCGCGGCGCTCGCGGACCGGTTCCGCGACGGCCGGATCTTCCTCGCGGGCGACGCGGCCCACGTCCACTCCCCCGCGGGCGGCCAGGGGCTGAACACGAGCATCCAGGACGCGTACAACCTGGGCTGGAAGCTCGGCCAGGTGCTGCGGCACGGCGCCGCTCCCGCGCTGCTCGACTCGTACGAGGCGGAGCGGCGGCCCGTCGCGGCGGAGATGCTCGGCCTCTCGACCCGCATCCACCGCGGCGAGGCCCGCCGGGGCGCGGCCACCCGCCAGCTGGGACTGAACTACCGGCACGGCCCGCTGTCCACGGGCGCGGCCGGCGCCCTGACGGCGGGCGACCGCGCCCCCGAGGGCCCCCTCCCGGACGGCACCACGATCTTCGACGCCCTGCGCGGCCCGCACTTCACCCTGCTGGCGGTGGCCACGGACGCCGACATCCCGCCGCTGGACGAGGAGTCGGTACGGGTGCGCGAGGCCGGGGCGTACGACCCGTACGGCAAGGGCCTCTTCCTGATCCGGCCGGACGGCTATGTGGGCTGGGCGGGCGACGACGCGACGGGCCTGCGGGAGTGGCTGCGGTCGGTCGGAGTCCGCTCACCCGACACCACCGACCACGGAAGGTGACAGCACACTTCCATCCGTACACTCTCCGTCACTGGCATCAGAGTCGATGGAGGAGCCGGACATGAAGGCGAACAAGGGCGACCGTCTCGTCACGCACGGCCGGGTGGTCGGCGAACAGGACCGGGAGGTGGAGATCGTCGAGGTGCTGGGCCCGGAGGGGACGCCGCCGTTCCGGGTGCGGACGGCGGAGGGCCACGAGACGATCATGTCCCCGGGTCCCGACAGCGTGCTCAGGCCGCACCGGGACAAGGAGTAGCCGACAGGGGCCGGGAGCCGCGCGTCGCGGCTCCCGGCCCCTGCGTACGGACGACGTGCTGCCGGTGTTGAGGCGTGTCGGTGCGTGACGGTGTTACGGCGTGACGAAGGTGATCCGGCCCTGCGCCGGCACCGGGGCCGGGTTCCCCGCCGAGGTGGTCTCCTCCAGGTACGTGACGAGCGCGTCGAGGTCGGTGATGTCGCCGCCCTCGCGGGTGGCGATCTCCCCGAAGACGTCGAAGTCGTTGCCGCCGTTGGCGAGGAAGTCGTTGACCGTGACCTTGTACGTGGCCGCCGGGTCGAGGGGCTGCCCCTTCAGCCGGATCGTGTCCACGAGCAGCCGGTCGGCGCCGCTCCTGCTCATGTCGACGGAGTAGCTGAGTTCCTTTGACAGTTGCAGGAAGCGCGGGCTCGCCTCGTTGGCGCCGCTGAGCTGCTGCTTGAGCGCGGTGACGAGCTGCTGCCCGGTGATGGGCAGCACCCACAGGGGGTTGGCGAAGGGCTGGACGCGGTAGGCGTCCGCGTACGTGACCACGCCCCCGTCCCGGTAAATGATGTCGGCCCGCATGCTGCCCGGATTGGTCAGCGCGAAGTCGGCGCCGTAGCCGCGGCCCGCCGCGGCCTGGGCGTCGGTGATGAGGCTGCCGAGCGGGGTCTCGGGGTCGGTGGAACCGCGGCCCGGCAGATCACCTGCGATATGGCCGACGACCCGGTTGGCCTGCTCCTCGGACCGGCCGCGCCAGGTGCCGACGAGCTTCGACATGGCCGGCTGCTGGGTGGTGGTGACGGGGACGGCGCGGTGCTGGGCCCGTACCGTACTGCGCAGGATCTCGCCCCGGGCGTTCAGGTCGAAGCGCAGATCGGTGAAGGACCGGCCGAAGGAGTCCGCCTGGGTGACCATGCGGCGCTTCTTGGCCGAGTCCAGGACCGTGCACTCGTACGAGTCGTGCGAGTGACCGCTGACCACCAGGCCGATGGCGGCCGGGGCCTTCTCGGAGATCTCCTTGATGCGCCCGTTGAGCTTGGCGCCGGGCCCGCCCGCGTCGCAGTCGGCGCCCGCGGTGCCGTTGACGGTCTCGCCCTCGTGGATCAGCAGGATCTGCGCCCTGACGCCCTGCTTGGTCAGCTCCTTCGAGTACTTCTCGATGGCCGGGAGTTCGTCGTGGAACTCCAGCTCCCGGACCATGGACGCGTTGATGACGGTCGGCGCGTTCTTGGTCACGACCCCGATGAAGCCGATCTTCTGCCCGGTGGGCAGGGTCTCGACCTTGTACGGCCGAAGGAGCGGGGTGGCGCTGCCGCGCTCGGTCACGTTGCCGCCGAGATAGGCGAACTTGGTCCCGGCGTACGGGGCGTCAGGAGCGCACCCGTCCTGCGGGTGGCAGCCGCCCTCGATGATGCGCCGCAACTCCTGCGGGCCCTCGTCGAACTCGTGGTTGCCGACGGAGGAGGCGACGACGCCGAGTTCTTCCAACGCCTCGACCGTCGGCTCGTCGTGGAAGATCGCGGACAGCAGCGGACTGCCGCCGATCATGTCGCCCCCCCGCCACGGTCAGGGTGTTCGTCTGCCCGGCGCGGGCCTCGTCCAGCAGCGTGGCCATCTGCGCCACGCCACCGGCCTGAAGAGCCGTCCCCCGGTGGGTGATACGGCCCGCCGCGCCGTCCACGGGTTCGAGGTTGCCGTGCAGGTCGTTGAGGGCCAGGAGTTGGACGGGGACCCGCTCGGGGGCGCGCGCCTGGGTGGGCGCCGCCTGGAATCCCAGGAGGGCCGTGGTGGCGGCGAGGACGCCTGCGGCCAGGGCGCCGCGTGAACGAAGTCGAGGTAAACGGGTATGTGTCACGCACGAGATCCTAGGGAGGACCCATGACCCAAGTGGCCCACGACACACCAACTCGCCGGGCCGCACACCGCATCCAGATCACCATCCACACCCACGACGACCACGTCACCCTCACCGTCCACGACGACGGACCAGGCATACCCACCCAAGAAACCGAACGCATCTTCGAACGCTTCGTCCGACTCGACGACGCCCGCTCCCGCGACCAAGGCGGCACCGGCCTCGGCCTCGCCATCGCCCGCGACCTCGCCCAC
>NZ_QQNA01000186.1 GCF_003346515.1 Streptomyces corynorhini | reverse complement strand
GGACGTCCAGCGGATCCTCGGCCGCGCCCCGCGCCCCTTCGCGGACTGGGCGGCCCGCAACGTGGCCGCGTTCCGCTGAGCGCGGGGCGCGGCCGAGGATCCGCTGGACGTCCGGGCTGACACGCAGCTCGGCCGGGGTCGGGGAGCCGAGGATGTCCAGAGTGTCGTCGGCCAGCTCCGCCCGCATGTTCCGGGTCATGGCGGTCCTGGCCTCGTCGCGGCTCAGCTCGTGAAACCTCACCGGCGAGCCCAGCGCGGTGGCGATGGCCTCCGTCTGCCCGCGCGGAGTGATCAGCTCCGGGCCGGTCAGCTCGTAGACGCCGCCGATGTGCTGGTCATCCAGCAGGCAGGCCGCCGCGACCGCGGCGATGTCCGCGGGGTCGATGATCGGCACCCCGACGTCACCGAAAGGCGCGGCGACGACCTGTTGCGCACGGACGGACTCGGCCCACCACAGGGCGTTGGAGGCGAAGCCGCCCGGCCGCAGGACGGACCACTCCAGGCCGGACTCCCTCAGGGTGTCCTCCAGCGCGCGCATCGCGATCCGTGTTCGGCCGAAGGGCCTGGTCACCACGCCCAGCGTAGAGAGCATGACGACCCGGCGGACCCCGCTGGCCGCGGCTTCGCCGATGAGGTCGGCGGGGTCGGCTCCCGCGGCGTGCAGGTCGAAGTCGCCGGACAGCAGCAGGAACAGCGCCTCCGCCCCGGCCAGCGCGGGCTTGAGACCGGCCGGTTCGGCCAGGTCGGCCACCACGTGACGGACGCCGTTCGGCACCTCCGCCGTGTGCCGTGACACGGCCGTCACCTGCTGGCCCGTCTCGGCCAGCGCCTGGGTCAACGGCCGGCCGATGTTTCCGGTAGCCCCGGTCACCACGATCATGTCAGCTCCTCGTCGAAGATCCTTTGTGTCCTCCACGGTAGGAGCGCGGGCTCACTTCGGGTAAGGACATACCCTGAAGTAAGCTCATGACATGGCGGGAGGCGTGCAGCGCAGAGGGGTCGAGACGGGGAAGCGGTATGACGTGTTTCACACCGACTGCCCCGCGCGCGACATGGTCGACCACGTGACCAGCAAGTGGGGCATCTGGGTGCTGATCTCCTTGCGGAGTAACAGCCTCAGGTTCTACGAGCTGCGCGAGAGCATCCACGGCATCAGCGAGAAGATGCTCGCCCAGACCTTGCGCGCACTGGTCCAGGACGGCCTGGTCTGGCGGGAGGTCGAGCCGACGACTCCGCCCCAGGTCACGTACGGGCTGACCGAGTTCGGCCAGGTCGTCGGTGAGCCGCTGACGGAGCTGTTCGACCGGATCACCGAGCGGCTGTCGTCGCGCGGCGCGGACCAGGTGCGTTGATCGCGAGCGCCGCCGACGCGTGAGCAGGGCGGTCCCGCTCGCCGACGCGGGTCCTCCCGGCCCGACGGGTCACTACGGCCACTACGGCCACTACGGCCACTACGGCCACTACGGCCAGGATCGCCGTCCGCCGCGCGAGCCGGTCGACGCGGATCCGCTCGCCCCGTCACACACACCCGTCACACGCCCCCATCACACACCCCCGTCACACACCCCCGGCGCACACCCCCGTCACACCCCCGGCGCCCCGAACGTCGTCCACGCCGCGCGCGGAGGCAGGCGCAGGACGGGCCGGTCCGCGAGGGCGTTGAGGATGGTGGCGGCGCGCCAGGCGCTCAGGGTCAGGTCCGGGGTGCCGACGCCGTGGGTGTGGAGTTCGGCGTTCTGGACGTAAAGGGCGCCGGTCACCCGGGGGTTGAGGGAGACGCGGTAGTCGCCGTCGACGCGGTAGCGGCCCTGGTCGTCCCAGTCGACCAGCCCGGCGAGCGGGCCGAGGAAGGCGGGGCGGGTCGCCGCGTAGCCCGTGGCGGAGACGATCGCGGCGGTGCGGATCTCGAAGACCTTGTCCTGCTGGAGGTGACGGCACGTCAGTACGTAGTCGTCGGACGCCTCGTCGTAGTGCGCGCCCTCGATGGCGACGCCCGGGTGGAGGGCGGCGCGGGGCTCCGTACCGCCGATGGTGCGTTCGTACAGCTCGTCGTGAATGTCGGCGAGGGTCTCCTCGCTGACGCCCTTGTAGAGCTGCCACTGTTCGCGTACGAGGTGCTCGCGCCGTTCCTCGGGGAGGGCGCGGAAGTAGCGGATGTAGTCGGGGGTGAAGTGCTCCAGGCCGATCTTGGAGTACTCCATCGGCGCGAAGGCGGGGGTACGGGCCAGCCAGCGGACGTACGGGCCGCCCGCGCCCGCGCCGTCCTGGTGGCGGAGCAGGTCGAGGGCGACCTCGGCGCCGGACTGGCCCGCGCCGACGACCGTGACGTCGGCGAGCGCGGCCAGCGCGCTCCGGTGGGTGCGGTAGTCGGCGCTGTGCAGGACCCGGCCCCGGTGGTCGGCCGTCAGCAGGGGGCGCAGCGGGGGCGGTACGACCGGGTCCGTTCCGACGCCGAGTACGACCTGCCGCGTCCATACGCGCGAGACCGCGCCGTCCGCCCCCGCCGACCGGTAGGTGACCGCGAACGCGTCGGACGTGCTGTCCCACGCCAGCTCCGTGACGCGCGCGTCGAAGCGGCAGGAGGGGAGGTGTTCGGCGACCCAGCGGCAGTAGTGGTCGTACTCGCGGCGCGGTATGTGGAAGCGCTCGGAGAAGAAGAACGGGAACATCCGGTCGTGCTCGCGCAGGTAGTTCAGGTACGACCAGGGGCTGGTGGGGTCGACCATCGTCACCAGGTCGGCGAGGAAGGGGACTTGCAGAGTCGTTCCTTCCATGAGCAGGCCCGGGTGCCAGGAGAAGGCGGGCTTGGCGTCGAGGAAGAGCGTGCGGAGTTCGGGGACGCCGTCCGAGAGCGCCGCCAGGGAGAGGTTGAACGGACCGATACCTACGCCGACCACGTCGTAGATCCGCTGTCCGTCTTGGTGCTCGGTCGTCACCGGGTGGCCTCCGCCGGGGTGGGTGGTCTTGTTCGGCTGCGTGAGTTGAGCGGGGTACGTGAGTGACGCGCGTCGCTGTCACTCACGTACTCACATACGTTCGCGTGTTCGTGCGTAAGTCTGTACGAGACGTGGCGGCGCGCGGGTACGGGCCCGGCCGTCACCGCAGCGCCGCCGCTTCCTCCTCGGCGCGGCCCGCGGCCACCACCTCAAGGAGCAGCCGCTCCACCTCCTCGGCCGTGGTGTGCGGGTTGAGGAGCGTGAGCTTGAGCCGTACGCGGCCCGGCCCTTCGCCCGGCAGCTCGGTGCGGCCGACCACGGCGCGGCCCTCGCGCAGCAGCCGACGGCGCAGGGCGGCGTTGATGTCGTCGCTGCGCTGTTCGTCGTCGCCGTGTTTCTCGTCGGCGTCCACCGGCAGGTAGCGGAACACGAAGGCCGTCAGCACCGGTTCGGCGTACAGCTCAAGGCAGGGGTGGTTCCGCGCGGTCCGCGCGCCGGACAGCGCCAGTTCGTGGCAGGCGTCCACGAGCCTCCCCAGCCCCTCCCGGCCCAGGGTGCGCAGCGTCACCGCGATCTTGAAGGCGTCGGCCCGGCGGGTGGTGCGCAGCGAGAGGCCGAGCAGGCTCGGGTAACCGGCCTCCTCGTCGTCGGCCGGGTTGAGGTACACCGCTCGGCGGGCGAGCGAGGCGTACGTCTCGGACTCGGCGACCAGGAAGACCCCGGCGGCGGCCGGCTGCCAGCCGAGTTTGTGCCAGTCGAGGGAGAGGGAGTCGGCGAGTTCGAGCCCGTCCAGGAGCGGCGCCAGCCGGTCGGAGAGCAGCGCGCCGCCGCCGTACGCCGCGTCCACGTGCAGCCAGGCGCCGTGCTCGGCGGCGAGCGCGGCGCAGGCGCGCAGCGGGTCCACGGAGCCGGTGTCGGTGGTGCCCGCCGTGGCCACGATGGCGATCGGCAGCTCGCCGCGCTCCGCGCAGCCGTCCAGGAGCGCCGCCAACGCGTCCGTGTCCATGCGGAGTTGTTCGTCGACCGGAACGCAGAGCACCGCGTCCTCGCCGAGCCCGAGGAGCGCGGCCGCGCGCTGTACGGAGAAGTGCGCGACGGCGGAGGCGAGGATACGGGGACGGGCGCCCAAGGCGGGCCGCAGGCCGGTGAGTTCGATCTGCCGCCCGGTCGCCGCGCCCAGCACGCGGTCCCTGGCCAGCATCAGCCCCATGAGGTTCGACTCCGTACCGCCGGAGGTGAGGACCCCGGCGGCCCGTTCCCGGTCGTAACCGACCAGCTCCGCCAACTCCTGGAGCAGCAGGGTCTCCAGAACGGTCGCGGCGGGCGCCTGGTCCCACGAGTCCTGGGACGGGTTGAGCGCGCTGACGGCGAGGTCGGCGGCGACGGCGACGGCCAGCGGCGGGCAGTGCAGATGGGCGGCGCAGGAGGCGTCGGCGGGGTCGGCGCTGCCGTGGGCGAGGAGTTCGGTGAGCCGGTCCAGAGCGGCGGGGCTGGTGTGGGCGGCGGGGCTGGTGTGGCCGGTCTGGCTGGTCTGGCCTGCGGGGCTGGTGTGGCCGGTCTGGCTGGTCTGGCTTGTGTGACCTCCGGCGCCGGTGGCTCCCACCCCGTGGAACGCCTCCGCCACGGCCACCGCCGCTTCCTCCGGGCTGCCGGGGGCGACGGGGCCGCCCCGGGTCTTGGCGCCCTTGACCAGGGCGTCGAGCACGGTGGAGACCAGCGGGGCGAGGGCGTCGGGGCCCGCGACGCCGCCGGACAGCGCGGCGGCGGGACCGTGACCCGGCGCGTGGTCAGGCGCGTGGTCGGGCGCGTGGTCGGCGGGCCACGCCGGTTTCCGTACGGGCGCCTGCGCCTGCGCCGACGCCTGCCCCGACTGCTGTGCCAACTGCTGCCCCGACTGGTCTGCCAACTGCTGCGCCGACGCCTGCGCGGGGACGCGCGGCGGTGTCTGCCTGGATTCCGTTGTCATGCCTGCCGTCCCTGCTTGTCCTGATGGCGATCCGCCGAAGCGTGCGCGATCGCGTCCGCGAGCCGGTCGAGGACCGTTTCCGCCTGCTCGTCCGAGATGGTCAGCGGCGGCAGGAGCCGGAGCGTCGCGTCGAAGCGCCCGCCCAACTCGATGATCAGGCCCCGCTCCAGACAGGCCGCGCGGACCCGTTGCGCCAGTTCGGGGGCGGCCGGGCGGGCGCCGCAGGAGTCCACCGGGCCCGCCGGGTCGACCAGTTCGACGCCGATCATCAGCCCGCGCCCCCGTACGTCACCGATCACGGGAAGCGCGTGCCGCAGCCCGTCCAGCCGTGCGGTCATCCGCGCGCCCACGGTCGCGGCGCGCTCGGCCAGGCCCTCCCTGGCCACGTACCGCAGCGTCGCCGCGCCCGTCGCCATGGCCAGCGTGTTGCCCCGGAACGTGCCGGTGTGGGCGCCCGGGAGCCACGCGTCGTAATCCTGGTCGTAGACGATCACGGCGAGGGGCAGGCTGCCGCCGATCGCCTTCGACATCACCATCACGTCCGGGGTGATCCCGCTGTGCTCGACGGCCCAGAAGGCGCCCGTGCGCCCCACGCCCGTCTGCACCTCGTCCACGATCAGCGGGATGTCGCGTTCCGCCGTGATCCGCCGCATCTCGCGCAGCCAGGAGTCCGGCGCGGGCACCGCGCCGCCCTCGCCCTGCACCGCTTCGAGGATCATCGCGGCGGGCGGCGCGACCCCGCCCGCCGGATCGTCCAGCAGCCGTTCCGCATAGGTCGCGGCGAGCGCGGTGCCCCGCTCGCCGCCGACACCGAACGGGCAGCGGTACGGGTACGGGTACGGCAGCCGGGTCACCTCGGCCACCCCCTCCGCCACCCGCTCCCTGGCCGAGACGCGGCCGGTCACCGCGAGCGCGCCGGCGGTCATGCCGTGGTACGCCCCGGTGAACGCGAGCACCCCGCGCCGCCCGGTCGCGGTCCGCGTCAGCTTCAGCGCCGCCTCGACCGCGTCCGTACCGGCAGGACCGCAGAAGTGGATCCGGGCGCGGTCGGCGAACTCCCCGGGGAGCGTGGCGAACAGGGCGTCGGTGAAGTCGTCCTTCTCCGGCGTGGCGAGGTCGAGTACGTGCAGCGGCGCGCCGCTCTCCATCGTGCGCCGTACGGCCTCCAGGACGACGGGGTGGTTGTGGCCGAGGGCGAGCGTGCCCGCGCCGGAGAGACAGTCGAGGTAGCGGCGGCCGTCCGCCCCCTCGACCGTCATGCCCTTGGCGCGGACCGGCACGATCGGGAACGAGCGGGCGTAGGTGCGCGCCGAGGACTCCCGCGCGCGCTGGCGGCCCAGGATGCCGACGGCGCGGTCGCCCGCGCCTGGTGCGCCCGGTGCGCTTGATGTGCCCGGTGTGCCTGATGCAGCTGGTCCGTCCAGCGCGCCCGGTGCGCCTGTCGTGCCTGATGCGCTCGGCCCGCCGGAAGCATGTGGGGTGCCTGCCCCGTCGGCCGCCTCCGGTGCGCCCTCGGTGGGCCGTTCACTCACGGGCGGGGAGATGGGGGGCACGGTCATGACATGGCTCCGGGGGAGAGGAGGAAGGCTCAGAGCGGACGGCGCTCGGCGACGAGCGGGCCGGGTACGGGCGGTACGGCGGCCTCCCGGCCGGAGGAGGACCCGTAAGGGACCCGGTGGAAGGGCCCCCAGGGGAGAACGATCAAGTCGCCGACGCGTATGCGTTCGATCCGCACGTCCCACGGAAGGGTGTCCCAGGACCGGCCCCCGGCACCGCTCGGGCCGCTGCGGGCGGGTGTGGGGGCGTGGACGGACACGGTTGGCGCTACCTCGGAGTAGGGCGGTACGGATCGGGCACATGCCAAGTAGCTTTCACCGCTGGGGCCTTGGTACGCATCGGGAAGCGCGCTGTCACGGCGGCGCACCCCTCGGCACACCCCCGCGACGCACCCCCTCGGTGGACCAACTTAGGCAACCCTAACCTAACGCTTCGTCCGGAGACGCGCCACGGGCGCTTGACAGCGCGCCGGGACGAGCCATGGGCCACGAGAGGCCCTCACCAGGACCATTCCGGGCCCACCCGAGTCGGCCCGGAGCCACCCGGATCGGCCCGGACCCACCTGGATCGGGCCGGAGCCACCCGGATCGGCCCGGACCCACCTGGATCAGGCCGGAGCCACCCGGATGAGGCCGGGCCCGCCTCGATCATTCCGGGCCCGCCTACGCTCCCGAAGCCGCCTCCGCCTCCGCCTCCGCGACCGCCGCCTCCGCCGCCGCCTCCACGAGGGCGATCCCGGACTCCATACCGGCGTTGCCCTTGGAGAGCACAGCCAGCAGATAGCCGTGCCCACCGGCCTCCATCCGCCCGATGCTGTTGATGTCCCACAGCCCGGTGGCGCTGCGGGACAGCCAGCCGTTCTTCAGCCCCGTCACGGCGCCCGCCGCCGACACGCCCCAGTCCTGGCCGTCCGCTATACCGCCCATCAGGCCCCGCACATAGCTCCGCGAGGCGGCGCTGAGCGCGGACGCCGCCCCGGCGTCCGTACCGTCGCCGAACACGGCGCCCAGCAGGACCAATTGGTCGGACGCCGTCGTCTGCGTCAGCCCCCACAGCGCGCCCTCGCCCGCTGTCGTACCCGTCAGCCCGAGCCGCCGGTTCGCCGCGTCCAGCCCGGCCGCACCGCCGATGGCCTGCCAGAGGGCGTCCGCCGAGGCGTTGTCGCTCACCTGGATCATCGAGGTGGCGTGGCGCTCTCCGACGCCGTGAGCGCGCGGCCCTCGTCCTGGGCCGCGAGCAGCAGCGCCGCGAGGATGTCGACCTTGACGATGCTGGCCGTGTCGTACGTCCCCGTGGAGCGCGCGCCGGAGCGGACGGGGGCGCTTCCGTCCGCCAGATCGCGTACATCGAGTACGGCGACCTGGAGCGAGGCCGTCGCCGCCGCCCCCGAGGACGTCAGGACGGCGGCGAGCCGCTCGGACAGCTCCTGATCGGCACGCGCGGTGGCCGACGAAGCGGACACCGAAGCCGA
>NZ_QQNA01000185.1 GCF_003346515.1 Streptomyces corynorhini | reverse complement strand
TTCGGGCGCGGTCAGCCAGGCGATGAGCTTTTGGGCCTCTTCCTTGACCGGGCTCTTGTCCATCACGCCGAGGAACGCGCCGCCCCAGTTGGCGCCCTTGGGCGCCCGGGCGACGTCCCACTTGCCCTTGTTCGCCGGTCCGGCCTTCTCGCTGATGTGGGCGAGCATCCAGGCCGGGCAGACGGTGGAGGCGAAGGTCGACTGGGCCAGCCCCGGGTCCCAACCGGTCTGGAACTGGGGCAGCTTGGCGGTCAGGTCGGCCTTCGCCGCGGAGACCGCGAGGTTCCAGGCGTCCTTCACCACCGGGTTGTCCTGGTAGATGAGCTTGCCGTCCTCGTCGTAGAACTGCTTCTCACTGCCGTAGATCATCGCGTTGAACAGCCCGCTGGAAGCGTCCATGAAGGAGACCTTCTTGTCCTTCGACTTCTGCTTGAAGGTCCGGCCCGCCTCGACGTACTTGGACCAGTCGCCCGCCCACAGCTTCGCCACCTCTTCGCGGTCGGTCGGCAGACCGGCCTGCTCGAACAGGTCCTTGCGGTAACAGACCGCCATCGGGCCGATGTCCGTGCCCAGCCCCAGCAGCTTGCCGTCCTTGGCGGTGACCTGGCTCAGCTTCCACGGCAGGAAGTGGTCGATGCCCTCGGTCTTCGACAGATCCGTGAACTTGTCGGCCTGGGTGTCGACCAGTTCCTTGGCCCGGCCTATCTCTATCCCCTGGATGTCCTTGAGACCGGAGCCGGCCGCCAGGTGCGTCTGGAACGCGGTGTAGTACGTCTGCTCGTCGCCGACCACATCGGCCTCGATCTTGATGGTGGGGTTTTCCTTCATGTAGCGGTCGAGGAGGCCGCTCTCCTTGTACCCCATGACGCCGAAGAGGCCCATGCTGATGACGGTCTTGCCGTCCTTGGTGGTCGCCTTGTCCGCGTCGTCGCCGCTGGAGCAGCCGGCGACGAGGGCGAGTGAGAGCGCGGCCGCCGTGGCGGACGCGAGGGTGGAACCGAAGCGGTGACGGGCCATGCCCATGGTGCTTCCTCCTAGCAGCGGCGCCCCGGCGTGCGCCCGCTGCGGCTCAGGATCGACTGGATGGGAGACCCGCCCCGGATGAAAATGGGAGCGCTCCCAATAGGTTGTGGAAGACTCTCCGTAGACACAGGGTCGTGTCAAGAGTCGAAGTCGGTTCCGTTGCGCGAATGTGTCCGGACGCCGGCTCCGGGCGGCCGGTCCACCGGCCGGTCGGCACAATCTCCTGGTGAGCGCTGTGGCGCATGGGGAGAGCAAAAGTCAGGAGACGCGATGAGCAGCCGTAAACAGCCAGGCCAGAGGCCAACTCTTGAAGCCGTGGCCCAGCTGGCGGGCGTGGGCCGCGGCACCGTCTCGCGCGTCGTCAACGGGGCGCCCGGGGTCAGCGCGAAGGCCAGGTCGGCCGTCGAGGCGGCCATCGCGGAACTCAAGTACGTACCGAATCCGGCCGCGCGGTCCCTGGTCACGAGCCGGACCGACAGCATCGCGCTGGTGATACCGGAATCGGAGAGCCGGCTCGCGTCGGAGCCGTACTTCTCGGCCGTCATCCGGGGCGTCAGCACGGAGCTGGCCGACACCGACATGCAGCTGCTGCTGATCCTCGTCCGGGACCAGCGCGAGCGCGACCGGCTGATCCGCTTCGTGGAAGCCCGCCGGGTGGACGGGGTGCTGCTGGTCGCGATCCACCGCGACGACCCGCTGCCCGCGTTCCTGGAGACGTCGGGGATGCCGACGGTGCTGGCGGGCCGGCGCACCCCCGACGAGCCGCTGAGCCATGTCCAGTCCGACAACGCGGGCGGCGCGGCGCAGGCCGTGGGGCATCTGCTCGACCGGGGGCGCCGGACCATCGCGACGATCACCGGGCCGCTCGACATGGACGTGGGCCGGAGCCGGCTGCGCGGCTGGCGTGAGGCGCACGCCGGGAGGGGCGCGCCGGACGAGGCCCTGGTCGCGCCGGGCGACTTCACCGAGGAGGGCGGGCGCGCCGCCATGCGTGAACTTCTTCAACGGCGCCCGGGACTCGACGCCGTCTTCGTCGCGTCGGACGTGATGGCGGCGGGTGCGCTGACCGTGCTGCGCGAGCGGGGCCGGCGCGTTCCCGAGGACGTGGCGATGGTCGGGTTCGACGACTCGATCGTGGCGCGCCACATGGTGCCGCCCCTGACGAGCGTGAGTCAGCCGACGGAGGAGCTGGGCCGCACCATCACCCGGCTCCTGCTCGACGAGATCAACGATCCCGCGCTCGCGCACCGTTCGCTGACCCTGCCCACCACGCTCACCCGGCGCAGCACCAGCTGACACCCGCCCGGCGCGCCGTTCGCGGAGGGTGCGGGGCCGCCCGTGCGCCGTTGTGGCCCGTCCTGTTGAACGATTTTCGAATCCATCAGCGTTCCACACCCCGCGAATTGCCCTCGAACGGGTCATCGATGTCCGCCCCGGAGTGACCAACTGCTAAGCAGGGACGTTCCTGTACGTACCGGAACCTCTGGAGTCAGCATGCCCATCGATACCGTTCTCGCCCAGGAACAGACACCGCCCGACGCGCGCCCCAGGATCCCGGGGCAGGCCGCAGACGGCGGGAGCCCCGGAACGGACGGCCCGGTCGAGGAACGGGATCTGACGTTCGACGGCTTCCGCTACACCTGCCGGATCACCCACCACGGGGAGCCGCTGACCGAGCCGATGCTGGTGCTCGGCGGCTCCTCGCAGGACCGCCACTCCTGGGTGCGGCACGAGAAGTGGCTCGCGCCGCTCGGCCAGGTGATCACCGTCGATCTGCCGGGGTACGGGACGGCCGACTTCCTGCCCGCGCACTACGGCATCGACTTCCTCGCCGCCACCGTCCGTCATCTGCTCACCGAACTCGGCGTGCCCCGCGTGAACCTGATCGCGGCCTGTTACGGCGGCGCGGTGGGCATGCGCTTCGCTCAGCACTACCCGGACCTGGTCGCCCGGCTGATGCTCGTCGGCATGACCACCCGGATCCCGGCGGACTACGCCGTGGCGATGGAGCGCTGGGCCGTCATGATCGACCGGGGCGAGACGGAGACCATCGCCCGCGAGCTGGCCGACCACTTCATGTCGCCTCCGGGCACCGGCCGGGTCCGCAAGCACGCCGCCGTGTCCCGGCTCGTCTACCAGCAGATCGCGGGCCAGACCCCGGAGCAGCTCAGCAAGTCGGCCGAGCACAACACCCGGCTGATGCGGCACGAGTGGTACCGGCCCGAGCCGGTACCGGCCGTCCCGAGCCTGGTGGTGACCGGGGAGCACGACACCCTGTGCACCCCGGGGATGGGGCGCGAGGTGGCAGCGACCCTGCCGGAGGCACGGTTCCTGACCGTCGACGAGACCGACCATCTGGCCCCGGTGGAGCGGATCGCGGAGTTCTCGGACCTGATGGCGCGCTTCTGCACCGATCAGCCGCTGGACGAACTGCCCTACAGCAGCCGGCCCGAGACGCTGGGCACCGCGATCGCCGCCGACCACTGCGCCGGCACGGCCCCCTGAGCACGGCGCGGCCGTGCTCGGCGGACCGGGCCGTGCCGGGCGGCCCGTACCGGAGCCGGGGCTCCGGACGGCCCTGCCCCGCGTGTCAGCCCCGGTGGTGCGAGGGCAGCGGTACGGACGCGGCGAACGCGCCGTCGTGGTGGACGAGTCCCGGCCCCTGGCCGTGGCCGCCCCCCGTCTCCACCTCGCCGACCACCAGCAGATGGTCCCCGACGCGCTGACGCAGCGTCACGCGGGCGGTGAGCCAGGCCGGTACATCGTCCAGTACGGGCAGTCCGTCGTGGCCCGCGCTCCACGGGATGCCCTCGAAGCGGTCGATGCCGCTGCGCGCGAACTGCCGCGCGAGCGTGGTGTTCCCGGTGCCCAGTACATGGACGGCGAAGCGGTCGGCGGCGCGGACCGCCGCGCAGGTCGACGCCGTGAGGCCCAGGCAGAAGGAGACCAGCGCGGGTTCGAGCGAGACCGAGGTGAACGAGGTCGCGGTGAACCCGGCCGGCCCCGGAACGGTGATCACGGTGACCCCGGCCGCGTGACGGCGCAGGGTGCGGCGGAGGGTCTCGGCGGGGGTGGCGGGCAGGGTGCCTTCGGTGGACACGGTGCCTTCTGCTGACACGGTCATCACGTTTCCCTTCGTCGGGGCGCTCACAGCGCCGCTCCCTGTTCGATCGTGAGGATCGGGCTGAGCCCCGGGTCGGCGCGCAGCCTTTCGAGCCACAGCACGACCACCGCGGCGGCACTGCGGTGCGACGCGTCGTTGAGGACGTCGTGCAGCCCGTCGTGCAGCACGCCGAGGGTGGCGCGCGGCAGCCGGGCCGCCAGCGCTCGGGCCTGCTCCGGCGGCGTGACCGGGTCGGCCTCGCCGTGCAGGATCAGGGCGGGCGCCGCGGGCCGCACATCGGTGAGCAGATGCGCGGGTACGGGCGCGGCGAGCCGGCCCCGTACGAAGGCGGCGTCCTCGGTGAGGCGTGCGCGGTGTGTCGGGCAGGCGGTACGCGCCGCCAGCTCCGCGTCCCAGCCGGTGTCGGGGCCGGTGTCGGTGTCGGTGTCGGTGTCGGGGCCGGTGTCAGGGTCGGGGTAGGTGTCAGGGTCGGGGTAGGTGTCCTGGCCGGGGTCGGGGGCCGCGGCGCCACTGGTCCGGGCGCCGGTCGGGGCGGACCCGGCGACGACGACGCCCTCGACCGGCAGTCCGGGGTCGGCCGCGGCGGCGGTGTGCAGGGCCTGCAGCGCCCCCGTATCGCTGCCGATCAGGACGACGGGCACCGCGGGGTCGGCTCCCGCCGCGTCCGCCGCGCGGGCCAGCACGGCTTCTGCGTCGTCGTCGGGGGCGGTACCGAGCGCGTGGACGACATAGCCGTCCGCCGCCAGCCGCCGCCCGAACCGTTCGTAGACCAGCGGGTGTTCACCGCGTCCCGGCAGCAGGAGCAGGGTGCCGCGCGGGGCGATCGCGGTGGGCGGCCGCCAGCTGAGCAGGTCGGTCATCGCCGGCCTCCCAAGGAGTCGAGTACGGGGGCGGCGGCCGAGTTCGCCCGCCGGTGGGCGAGTTCCTGGTGGACGAGGGCGATCGGTCCCTCTCCGTACGCGACGGCGTCGTCGAGCGGGTCGTAGCCGCGGATGAGCAGGGTGGTCACCCCGATGTCGACGTAGTCGAGCAGGGCCTTGGCGACGGTCTCCGGGGTGCCGACGAGCGCCGTGGTGTTTCCGCCCGCCCCGGTGGCGGTGGCGGTCGGGGTCCACAGCGCGCGGTCGTGGAGATCGCCCTGCGCGGCGGCGGCGAGCAGCCGTCGCGAGCCGGTGTTCTGCGGACCGGGATCCGAGGTGTCCGGTCGGGATCCGAGGTGAGGTGTCTGGTCGAAGAAGGGCGCTCCCGCACCGGACTTGATGGTGTCGAGGACGCGGTGGGCGCGTTCCCAGGCCAGTTCCTCGGTGGCGCCGAGGATCGGCCGGAAGGACACGCTGATGCCGGGCGCCGCTGCCCGCCCGGCGGCTGTCGCCGCCGCGCGCACGGAGGCGATCTGCTCGGCCGTCCCGGCCAGCGGCTCGCCCCACAGGGCGAAGGTGTCGGCGTGCTTGGCGCCCACCCGGTACGCGGCCTCGGAGGAACCGCCGAAGTAGAGCGGGATGCCGGAGGCGTGGACGGGCAGGACCTGCGAGCCGTACTCCTCGAAGCGGTAGTGGGTCCCTTCGTGGCTGAACGGTTCCCCGGAGGCCCAGGCGCGGCGCAGGATCGTCAGATACTCGTCGGTGCGCTCGTAACGCTCCTCCTTGGTCAGATGGTCGCCGTCCCTGCGCTGTTCGGTGTCGTTGCCGCCGGTGATGATGTGGACGGCGAGGCGCCCGCTGCTGAAGTGGTCGAGCGTGGCGAAGGAGCGGGCGGCGAGCGTGGGCGCGATGAAGCCGGGGCGGTGGGCGACGAGGAGCCCGAGGCGTTCGGTGTGCGCGGCGACGTAGGCGGCGACCTGGGCCCCGTCCGGCCTTCCGGAGCTGTAGCCGATGAGGACCCGGTCGAAACCGGCGCTCTCGTGGGCGCGGGCGAAGCGCGCCGTGTAGTCACGGTCGATGACGGGGCCGTGGGCGGGCCTGGTCTCGGAGGAGTCCTGGGTGGCGATCATGCCGACGAACTCGACGGAGGTGGCGGCGGGCGGGGTGGTCTGGTCGGTCACGGGTCAGTCGCCTTTCGGTGCGGAGCGGTCGAGGGCGTGCGCGAGGGCCGCACGGCCGGTGGCGGTCAGTACGGAGTCGTCCTGCGGGGTGTGGACACGGGCGCAGAGCACGTCGCGGTAGTGCCGTTGGAGCGGATTGGCCCGGGTGAGGCCGTGGTTGCCGGTCAGGGCCACGGCCTGTTCGACGGCGGTGACGGCGGCGCGGGTGGCGAGGAGCTTGACCGCCCCGGCCCGTTGCGCCGCGCCCCGGTCCCCGTCGTCGACGCGCGCGGCCAGGGTGTCGACGAGTGTGTCCGCCCCGAAGAGCGCGGCGTCGATCTCGCCGACGGCGCTCTGGAAGCGCTGCAGCGTGGCCAGTGGGGCGCCGAGCGCGGTGGGGACACGCTCGTGCAGGAAGCCGGTGAGCCAGTCGCGGGCGGCGCCCGCGACGCCCAGGTAGAGGGCGCTCAGGCCGAGCGCGTTCCAGGCGGCGGTCGCCGGGTCGGGGCGCGCTCCCGGCGTGTCGCCCGGCTCCGCGAGGGCGATGACATCGCCGAGCGGGACGGGTACGGAGTCCAGGACGACGTCGTCGCTGCCGCTGGCGCGCAGTCCGACATGGTCCCAGGTGGGTTCGACGGTCAGTCCTGGGCTCTGCGCGCGGACGACGAAGGTGCCGACGCGTACGGGGTTCTCGTCGGTCCGCGCGAAGACCAGCATCCGGCTGAGGCCGGCGGCGCCGGTGGAGTAGATCTTGCGTCCGGTCAGCAGCCAGTGGCCGTCGGCGCGCCGGGCGGTGGTGGCGGGCAGTCCGCCGCGTACCGGACTGCCGAGTTCCGGCTCCACGCGCAGCGAGTTGACCAGGGCGGGTCCCGCGGCGGAGGCGTCGAGGAGTTCGGCGTACGCGGCGGGCGGCCAGCCCGGGGTGCGGGCCTCGGCGGCGTGGGTGAACAGGGTCATCGCCGTGACGAGGGCGACGGCCGGGTCCCCGGCGCCGAGCGCGCGCAGGATCCGGACGGTGTGGCCGAGCCCGGCGCCGGGACCGCCGTGCCGGACGGCGACGGTCGCGGTGAGCAGTCCGGCGCGGTGGGCCACGGCGAAGCCCTCGGTGGGGAAGGTGGCGTCGCGGTCGTGTGCGGCGGCGCGGGAGCGGCGCGGGAGCGGCGGCGGGCCGCGTGTGGTGCTCCTTCGTTCAGCCGAGCCGCTCGCGCCAGCTCCCGGCGCGGTGGCAGGCGACGGAGTGGGAGTCCGCGGAGTCGGAATCGGCCGAGTGGGAGCCCGCGGAGTCGGAATCGGCCGGGTGGGAACCGGTGACGGGGACTGCGCGCGGCTCCTCGCGGCAGCGTTCTTCCGCGAAGCGGCAGCGTGGCGCGAAGACGCAGCCCCGCGCGTCCGGCCAGGGCTCCCGCCCGGGATCGGCCCGCAACTGCGCCGGGAGCAGGCGGTGTTCCCGGCGGACGCTCGGCGCCGACGCGGTGAGCAGCGCGGTGTAGGGGTGCCGGGGCCGCTCCAGCACCTCGGCGATGGGGCCGTGTTCGACGAGCCGTCCCCGGTAGAGCACGGCGACCCGGTCCGCGATGCCGGCCAGCGAGCTGAGGTCGTGGGAGATGACGACGACGGCGAGACCCAGCTCCCGGCGGAGCCGGTCGAGCAGGCTCAGGACGAGATTGCGGTTGGAGGCGTCCAGCGCGCTGACCGGCTCGTCGCTGAGCAGCAGCCGGGGCCGGGTGACGATGGCGCGCGCCAGCGAGACACGCTGGCGCTGGCCGCCGGAGAGCTGTCCGGGGGTACGCGCTCCGAGCGCCCCGGAGTCCAGCCCGGCCAGGGCGAGCGCCTCGTCCGCCCGCGCGGCACGCTCCCGCCGGGTCGACGCGCCCACCGCGGCGAGCGGCTCCGCCACGATCTGACGTACCGTCATATCCGGGTCCTGGGAGCGCAGTGGGTCCTGGAACATGAACTGCGCCCGGCCCGAGCGCCGGAACTCCCTCAGCTCGCGACGGCGCAGCCCGGTCAGGTCCCGGCCCTCGAAGCCGATACCGCCCTCGTCGGGCCGTACCAGACCGACCGCCGCGCGCGCCAGTGTGGTCTTTCCGGAGCCCGTCTCCCCGATGATCCCGAGGATCTCGCCCGGCGCCACGGTCAGATCGATCCCGGAGAGCACCCGGGTACGCCCCGCCCCGCGCAGCGCGGTGGCGCGCCGGCCGTACGACACGGACAGTCCGCTGATCTCCAGCAGCGCGGTGGTCATGCGGTGGCTCCTCGGGGCACGGGGGCGGCGGCCGGTGCGGTCACCGGTCCCGGCGAGGCGCCCAGCAGTCCCGCCGGGCGCAGGCAGCGGGCCCGGTGGCCGCTGTCGAGGGGGTACGGCGCCACGGGCGCCTCCCGGCAGCGGGCGACGGTGTGGGCGCAGCGGTCGGCGAACCGGCAGCCGGGCAGTTCGGCGCCCGTCCGCGGCGGCCGGCCCGGGATGATGTCGAGGGTGCGGCGTCCCCACTCCCCGATCGACGCCACCCGCAGCAGCGCCTCGGTGTACGGGTGCGCGGGGGCGGCGAGCACCTCGGCGGTGGGGCCGTCCTCGACGATCTCGCCCGCGTACATCACGATGACGCGGTCGCAGCTCTCGGCGACCACGGCGAGATCGTGGGTGACGAGGAGGAGGGCGAGCCCCTGTTCGGCCCGCAGCCGCTGGAGGAGTTCCAGGATCTCGGCCTGGATGACGACGTCGAGGGCGGTGGTGGCCTCGTCGGCGATGAGCAGTTCGGGCGCGCAGGAGACCGCGATGGCGATGAGCACCCGCTGCAGCATCCCGCCGGACAGTTCGTGGGGGTACTGGTGGAAGACCTCCTCGGGGCGGTGCAGCCCGACGGCGGTGAACAGCTCGACGCTCCGCGCGTGTGCCTCGGCCCTGCCCAGCCCGCGTCCCACCCGCAGCTGTTCGACGAGCTGACGGCCCACGGTGAGCGAGGGGTTGAGATACGAGGCGGGGTCCTGGAACACGGCGCCGACGCGGCGTCCCCGTACCGCGTCCCACTGTTTCCGGGTGAACGAGGTCAGTTCGGCGGCGCTGTCCGTCGCACCGGCCCCGAGAGTGATCCGTCCGCCCGACACCGCGCACCCGGTGGGCAGCACCCCCAGGACGGAACGGCAGGTCAGGCTCTTGCCGCTGCCCGACTCCCCCACCAGGCCGACGGATTCGCCGCGGCCGAGGGTGAAGGAGACCCCCCGGACGGCGTGCGCGCCGCCGGGGACGGTGACGTCGAGTCCGTCGACGGTCAGTACGGGATCATCCGGTCGTGACACGCTGCTCGACCTCCTGCGAAGACGCGGTGCCGGTTGCGGCACCCGTGCGGGCGTGGCTGTCGCGGTCCGGGACGCGAGCGTCGTCCGAACCCGCCCGCGGGCCGGTGGAGTCGGCGGCGGGCCCGTTCGGCGGAGCCACGGGTACGGGAGGCGGCGCGGCACCGGTCTCCCGTAGGTCACCGGCCGCCGCGCCGCTGTCGCGTACCGCGTCCGCCAGGACGTTCAGGGCACCGACCGTGATCATGATCGCGGCGCCGGGGACGAGCGGCGCCCAGGGCTGCTGCGCCAGATATCCCAGATCGGAGGCGAGCATCCCGCCCCAGGTGGGCGCGGGCGGCTGGACGCCGAGTCCCAGGAACGTCAGCGAGGCGACCACCAGCAGCGCCTGACCGACGGCCTGGGCGGTGGTGACGGCGACCGTGGGCAGGATCTTGCCCCAGACGTGGGTGCGCAGGATCCACCACCGTGAGGCGCCCATCAGCTCGGCGGCCTCCACGTACTGCGCCTGTGCGAGCCCCAGCGCGGCGGCCCGGGTCACCCGGAAGTACAGCGGCGCGAAGAGCACCCCCAGCGCGATCATCGCCTGGTGCAGCCCGTTGCCCAGCGCGCCGACCACGGCGATGGCGAAGATGGTGAAGGGCATGATCATCAGCGTGTCGGCGGCGCGCTGAGCCGTCCACTCGACGGTACGGCCGAGCCAGACCGAGGCGATGCCGGGGACGATGCCGAGCAGCATCGCCACGCCGACCGCCTCCAGGGCCCCGGCGATCGAGCTTCCCGTGCCCGCGAGCAGTCTGCTCAGGACGTCGCGCCCCAGGTAGTCCGTGCCGAGCGGATGCGCTCCGCTCGGTCCGCGCAGCATGTCCCCGGGGTGCTGGCCGAGCGGATCGTGCGGCGCGAGGGCGCCGCCCGCGACCGCCAGCAGCGCGATCACGGCGAGGACGGCCAGGGCGATACGGGCCGGGCGGAGCCGCCAGGTACGGCGCAGGGTCCTCATGCCGGACCCCCGTCCCCGCCGCGCCCGCCGCCGGAGGGCTGTCTGCGGGCCGCCGGATTGAGCGCGCCGAGCGCGGCGTTGACGCCGATGTTGGCGACGAGCACCACGGCGACGGTGACCAGCAGCGTCCCCTGGATGACCGGGATGTCGTGCTGTTCCGCGGACTGGAGGGAGAGTTGGGCGATCCCCGGCAGGTTGAAGATCTTCTCGGTGACGACCGCGCCGCCCAGGATCACCGGCACACTGACACCGAGCACGGAGAGCGCGGGCCCGGCCGCGTTGCGCAGGACGTGTCCGAACAGCACCCGCCGCGCGGAGAAGCCGCGCATCCGCGCCCCTGTCACGTAGTTCTCGCGCAGCGCGCCCACGAGCGAGGTGCGCAGCTGGCGGGCCATGGAGGCGGCGGCGTCGAGGCTCAGCGCGAACGCGGGCAGGACCGCGTAGCGCAGCCACTGCCCCGGGCTCTCGCCGAACGGCACGTATCCGCCGGTGGGCAGCGCGCCGAGCTGTACCGCGAAGACGACGATCAGGACGATGCCGATCAGGAAGGGGGGCAGTGTGCTCAGTACGGAGCAGACGAGGGTGACGGCCCGGTCGATCCGGCCGCCGTCGTTCAGCGCGGCGACGATCCCGGTGCCGCCGCCGAGCACGATCGCGAGCAGCAGGGCGAGCCCCGCGATCGACAGGTCCACCGGCAGCGCCTGGGCGACGCTGTCGGCCACCGGCACCCCGGTGAACCACGACACGCCCAGATCGCCGGTGAGGGCCCGGCCGAGCCAGCTCAGGTACTGCGCGTACAGCGGCTGGTCGAGGCCGAACTGCCGCTCCATACGGGCGATGTCGGCCGGTGTCGCCTGGTCGCCGAGGACCGCGGCCGCCGGGTTGGCGTCGGAGAGCGCGCCCAGGGAGAAGGTGAGGAGCGAGGCCAGTACGAAGACCGTCGCGGTGATCACCAGCGTGCGGCCCAGCGGCCGGGGCGCCGCGGCCAGCCGCCGCCGCACGGGGGCCAGCCGCCGCCGCACGGGGGCGAGCCGGGCGGCACGCGGCGGCCGGGGCGGTGCGGGCGCGCTCATGAGACGGTGACGCCTTCGAACCGCTGGACCACGGTGTACGGGGGGATCTCGGAGACCTTCGGGTTGCGGGCCAGAATGCGCGGGATGGTGTACAGGAAGACGTTCGGCATGGTCCGTACGGCGATGCCGGTCGCCTTCTGGAGGACGGCCGGGTACTCGGGCGAGTCCAGCGGCGTGCGGCGGACCGTGTCGAGGGCCTTCTCCAGCTCGGGTGAGGTGGTGCGGCCCGGGTTCATCAGCCCCTCCTCGCCGAAGAGGACCTGGAACCCCTGGGTCGCGGACTCCCGTCCGGCGAACTGGTCGACGTACAGCGCCTTGGCGCGCTGGACATAGACGAGTTGGGTGGCGCGGGCCGCCGGGACGGTCTCGATGGTGGCGGTGATGCCGACCTTCTTCAGCTGAGCCTGGATCAGTTCCGGTACGCCCTCGGCCTTCTGGGCGGACAGGGTGATCTTCAGCCCGTCGGCGTGGCCCGCCTTGGCGAGGAGCGCTCTGGCTCTGCCCGGGTCGTACGGGAAGAGTTCGTCGAGGGCGTCGTCGTGGCCCGCGTACCCCTGGGGGAAGGGTTGCCGGGTGACGTCGCCGTGGCCGAAGGAGGCGGTCTTGAGCAGCTCCTCGCGGTCGACGGCGTATTTGAGCGCGAGGGCCACATCCGGGTCGGTGAAGGGCTCCTTGCCGTTGTGGACGTCGAGGACGGCCACCACCATCGAGGGAATGACCTGGACGTCCAGGCCCGCCGCCTTGGCCGCCTCGACCTGGCTGCCGGGTATCTGCGCGACGTCGTACTGTCCCGAGGTGAGCGCGGCGACCACCGTGGAGGGCTCGGGGAGCGGATACAGCTCGAAGTTCTCGATCTTGACCCGTCCCGCGTCCCAGTAGTCCGGGTTGCGGCGCAGGACGGCCTTGGCGTTCTGGACGTACGAGACCAGGGTGTAGGGACCGTGGCCCGCCGGGCGGGTGGCGAGGCTCGCGGCGTCGCTCTCGAAGACCGCGGGGTTGACGATCATCCCGGTCTTGCCCGCCAGCA
Source organism: Streptomyces corynorhini (assembly GCF_003346515.1). Lineage (GTDB taxonomy): Bacteria > Actinomycetota > Actinomycetes > Streptomycetales > Streptomycetaceae > Streptomyces > Streptomyces corynorhini. The sequence goes on along the minus strand of NZ_QQNA01000185.1, from coordinate 10,454 downwards.
GCAGCGGGATCTGGAAGTCGGGCGCCGAGAGCCGCAGCCGGACGGTGTGCGCGTCGACGGCGGTGACCTCGGCGACGCCGACGAGTTGCGAGGCGACGAGCGACTTCTCGTCGTCACGGCCGCGCTCGATGCTCTTCTTCACGGCGGTGGCGTCGATCGGTGTCCCGTCGCCGAACTTCTGGCCGCGCCGGAGGGTGAAGGTGACGACCGTGCCGGAGTCGTTGTACTTCCATGACGTGGCGAGAGCGGGAACGGCGCCGCCGGACTCGTCGAGGGTGGTGAGCCCGGAGTAGACGAGGGACAGGGAGTGCACGTCCCAGCCCGCGGACGAGGTGACCGGATCCCAGGAAGTGGTCAGGTTCCAGCCCCACTTGAGCGTGGAGCCCCGCCCGGCGGCAGCCGGGCCCGGCTGCCCGCCGCAGGCCGTGAGCGCGAGCGCGGCGCCCGCGCCGAGCGAGAGCCCGAGAAAGGTACGCCGGGAGGCGCCGGAGGGCGTCGGCCCGCCGGGGCGGGCCGCGCCGGAGGTGGGAGAGGGAGAGCGGAGGAACGGCATGGGTGCGCCACCTTTCTGGGCCGTGCCGGTGCGCGCCGGTGCCGCACGGGACATCGGCGGTACGCGGGCGGGCCGCCGGGCGCCCGGCCGGGCGGTCCGGGCGAGCGGGACGAGGGCGTGCGGAGGAGGGGGTGCGGTGCGGGCGCGCGCGGGCGACGGGAAGCGGCGAGAGCTGTCCCACAGGGCCGCTTCCCGGGCGAGTCGACGCGGCTCGGAGGGACGCGCGGGGCGCGGGAGCGGCGCGGAGCCGGAGAGGGACGAGCACGGTGGCCCGGGTGGGGGTCCCGGACGACGGGCGCTGGGGCCGCGGCGGTCGGGTCAGCGACAGAGGGCGCTGGAGGTGCGCAGGTAATCCACGTAGCGGCAGACCACGGCCGGGTGCATCGAATGCATGTCCCGTATCCTCACGGCCCCGCGTCGCGGTGTCAATGGACACCTCTTGGTGTCTCATTGTCCGAGACCCCGGCGACCTGCGCTTTCACCGCGCGAGGCCCAAGACATCAGCGTCGGGAGCAACTTCCCGACGGCGTCTGGGCCCTGGCCGGCGCATGGCGCCGTCCGCCCCTCGGGCGGGGCTCGCGGCGTCCGGCCCGCCGCACTCGCTCCGCCTCGGCGTGCTCACGCGGCCTTCGGATGCCGAGCGTTCCCGCGAGGCGGAGGACCGTCCTCGTACGGGACGTACCCGGATGGCTCCGACCACGCGGCGCGCGGGCGTGCCGGGCGTCCGAGCCCGGCGCGATGGGCCGGACAGGGCCCGGGACCTCGGCCTCAGGCAGGGGCGCGCGACGCTTCGCCGGGGTGCCGCCAGAGCGGTCCGTGACCGGTGTCGACCCGTACGGCTCCTGGCGGCGGCGTCGACTCCCCGCACAGCAGATCGAGTTCGGGGCCGGTCAGGCTGCGCCACCGCTCCAGCGCGACCGCCGCGGGCTCCCGTACGGGGTCGAGCGCCCGGCTCTGCCCCGCGGCCGTGCGCGCGGCTTCCAGATACGTCTCCAGGGGCCGCCAGCCCGGCACGCACACCCGGCCGCCGGGGCCGTCGAACAGCAGCGTCGGCAGGGCGTAGCGGCGGTGGCCGCCGGTCTCCTTCGCGCGCCCCGGGTGCGGCCCGGGGCCCTGGAGGTCCAGCACCTCGGGCCGTGGCCGACGGGCCTCGGACCAGTCGGCGCGTACCGCGTCCCGGCTCGCCGGGGCGGCCGTGTCCCGCAGCAGACGCTCCTCGTCCAGGCCGGGAACGCCGTGTACGGCGGCCCTGATCCCCTCGGGCGTGTCGGCGGGTTCGCCGTGCACGAAGGTGCTCTCCCGCAGCCGCCGCAGCACCCGTCGCGCCACCTCGGACCCCTGTGCCTCGGCCGCCTTGGCCGCGCGGGAGGCGGGCCAGCTGCTGCGCGTCAGCCAGTGCAGCCGCCGCGCGTAGGGGGCGTGCGTGTGGACGGTGACCTCGCGGATGAATCCCTCGTACCAGCGGGCCTCGGCGTCCGGATCGGGGGCCGGGTCCTCGTCCTCGTCGAAGAGGACGGCGAAGACCGTCCGCCACCGCGCGCGCTCGCCGAGCGTACGGCCGAGCAGCCGGAAGACCGGCTGGGAGCCCCAGGCCCAGGGGCAGGCGGGATCGGTGAATTCGACGACCGTGACCAGCGGTTCGCGCGCGTCGGCGGTCATACCGGCAGCGCCCTGGTGGTCCCGCGCACGGCGGGTGCCCCGGCCGCGGGACCCGTGGCGGGGTCGCCCGCCCGGCTCTGTCCTGCGGCGAGTTCTGCGATGCTCGCCGCGCCGAGCACCGACCGCGCCGCCGCCTCGACCTCCCGCCACAGATCCGGCAGCCGGCCGGCCGCGCCCGGGTACCCGAGCGCCTCGGGCCGCTCCCCGCGCAGGGTGAGGAATTCCCCGTCGACCGCCGTCATCACCTCGGCCACACTGATCGTCGCCGGGTCACGGCCGATCCAGTACCCGCCCTCGCACCCCCGCTGGCTGCGCACGAGACCCGCCTGCCGCAGTGCGCGGAAGACCGATTTGAGGAACCGGAACGGAATGTCCTGGGAGGACGCGATGGACTCGCACGTCAGTGGCCGCCCGCTGTCGGCGGCGAGTTCGACGAGCGCCCGCACCGCGTAGTCCGCCTTCGCCGAGATCTGCATCTGTACCGTCTCCCCGGGTTCCCTGCCCGCCGGCCCGCCGCCCGGGAACCGGGAACGGCCTGCTCGGCGGTAATGGACACATCTTGACATCCATTCGCCGCGCTCTCTACGGTCGGCGCCATGGCCTCGCCCGACGCGTTCCACCCCGACCTTCCGGACCATGATCACGACCACGGTACGACGGCGGCGGACGGGTCGCCTCCGCGCGCCCGGCTGCACCACATCCGCGCCGACGGCCTCGACGGCGACACCGCGCAGTCCGGCGGGATGCGCCGCTTCGCCGCCATCAGCGGCGCGAGCGTCGGATCGAAGCGCATCTGGATGGGCCAGACCCATGTCGCGCCCGAGACGGCGTCCGCCAACCACCACCACGGCGCCTCGGAGACCGCCATCCATGTGATCGAGGGACACCCGGAGTTCGTGTTCCTCGACGACTCGGGCGGCGCGCCCGAGGAGATCCGGATCCGTACCTCGCCGGGCGACTACATCTTCGTACCGCCGTACGTGCCCCACCGCGAGGAGAACCCCGGCCGGGACGGGGAGGCCGTGGTGGTCATCGCCCGCAGCACGCAGGAGGCGATCGTGGTCGATCTGCCGGAGCTGTACGTGCTCGGCGGGGCGGGCGACAGCGGCGAGAGCGGCTGACCCCCGCCGCGCGGCCCATCGGCCCCGCTACCGGGCGAGTTCGCGCACGGTCGCCATGTCGCTGAACGGAATGAGCCGTTCGCCGACGATCTGGTGGGGCTCGCTGCCCCGGCCCGCGATCAGCACGAGGTCGCCGCGGCCCGCCTCGGCGAGGGCGAACCCGATGGCCTCGCGGCGGTCGGCGAGCCGTTCGTAGCGGGTCGCGGTGGCGTCGAGCCCCGGAGCGATCTGGTCCATGATCCGGTCCGGGTCCTCGTTCCTCGGGTTGTCGGAGGTGAGGACGCACAGGTCCGAATGGGTTCCGGCGATCTTCCCCATCGGCGCGCGCTTGGTGTTGTCGCGGTCGCCGCCGCAGCCGAAGACGGTGATGACCCGGCCGCGCGCGAAGTCACGGACGGCCGTGAGCACCTTCTCCAGCGAGTCCGGGGAGTGCGCGTAGTCGACGATCACCGACACACCCGAGGGAGTCTCGAAGCGCTCCAGCCGCCCCGGGACCGGGTCCATCCGGTCGAGCGCGCCGATCAGCCCCGGCAGGCCGTGCCCCAGCAGATGGCAGGCGGCCACGGTGGCGAGGGCGTTCGCCACGGAGAACCGGCCGGGTACGGGGACGGCCGCCGGATACTTGCGCCCCGCGTGGTGGAGGGTGAACCGCGTTCCGTGCGCGTCCATGTCGAGATCGGTCGCCCGGTAGTCCGCCTCGGCGTCGAGGGCGTACGTCGTCACCGCGCCGGGCATCAACGCGCCGATGGAGGCGCCCACCGGATCGTCCGCGTTGACCACGGCTCGTTCGCACAGCCCCTGGAACAGCCGGAGTTTGGCGTCGCGGTAGTTCTCCATGGTGCCGTGGTCGTCCAGGTGGTCCTGGGTCAGATTGGTGAAGACACCGACATCGACGTGCGCGTGGTCCACCCGGTGCTCCAGCAGCCCCATGGACGTGGCCTCCAGGACCACGGTGGCGACCCCGCGGTCGCGCATGCGGCCCAGCAGGTACTGGAAGTCCGGCGCCTCGGGGGTGGTCAGCACCGACCTCGGCATGGGGATCGGCTCGTCACCGATCCGGCTGCCCGCCGTGCCGATGACGCCGACCGCGGCGCCCTCGGCGAGCCGCAGCACGGACTCGACCATGTACGAGACCGACGTCTTGCCGTTGGTTCCGGTCACGGCCACCGTGTCCATCGCGCGCCCCGGTTCGCCGTGGTAGCGGGCGGCGACGGCGGAGGCGGCCGCACGGGTGTCCCGTACCCGGACCACACACGCCCGCGTCCCGCCGGGCACCGCCGCCGGGGCCGGGGCCTCCCGCGGGTCCGCGGCTTCGACCAGCACCGCCGCCGCGCCGCGCGCGAGCGCCCGGCCGATCGCCTCGGGGCCGCCCTGCGGATGTCCGGGTACGGCGATGAACAGCGCGCCGGGCGCGACGCGGTGGGCGTCGATGGCGACCGGCGCGGTGATCGTGGTGTCCGGATCGCCGCGCAGGATCTCGTGGTCGTGCCCGGCGAGCAGTTCGCTCAGCTTCACAGGGGGTCCTCTCGTCGACGCGGCCCCGCGGCACGCCGTGGGGTCGCGGAAGTGGGCGCGGCGGTCCACGAGTCCGTGGTGACGCGGTGTTACGGGAGGAGGCGGGCCGGGGGAAGGGAACTCCACGGGCGGCCGGAGCCGGACCGGCCGCGCGGGCGAGCCCGACCGGTGCGGTGAGGGGGTGCTAGCCGTGACCGTGCACGGCGAGGCAGCCGGCCTCGGCGGCCGGCAGCGGGCCGTGGCCCGCGGCGAGCGCGCCGGAGGCGGCCCGGTGCCGCGCGCAGGCGGCCCGCGGCGGGCACTCCCGCACGGCACGTGTACAACCCATGAGGCGAGTGTACGGCCGTGCGCCCGGCCGCGGTGCCGGTCGGACCGGTCGGGCACCGTAACGTCCAGGCCCCCCGGGGGTGCGCGCGAGCGACGGCGGGCGGGCCGCACACGGCGGCCCGCCCGGGGAGGTCACGCGGATGAGGGGGCGTCGGGTCAGACGCCCTGCCCGCTGCCGCCGCCCGAACTCGGCGCGGCCTTGATGCCCTTCGTGATCTCGTCCATGACGGCCAGCTCGGGCGCCTTGTCGTTGATGTCGAAGCCGGAGCGCACGACGACCAGGATGCTCGGCGTGGCGGGCGAGGGGAAGACGAGTGACTGCACGTAGCCGTCGTCGCCCTTGCTGGTGACCACCTTCCAGCGGACGAGATAGCCCTTCTGCCCGGCCACGGTGACCGCCTCGGACTTGAGCTGCTCGTGCGAGGAGATCCCGTAGCTGTCGCCGCCGTAGGACTCCTCGGCATTGACCGTGATGTCCTTCTCGGCGGACTCCTTGGCCGTCTTGGCGGTGTTCTTCAGCGCGGCGGCGGGCGCGGAGAACACGCCGCCGCGCACGCAGTCCGCCGAGGAGTCACCGGGGCAGGTGTACTTGCCGGTCGTCACCCCGGCACCGATCATCCCGGACTCGCCGGTCCAGCCGTCCGGCACGGGGATGCTGATCCCGCTGGCCGCGTCGGTGGCGAACCCGTCCTCGGTCCGCGGCTGCGCGGGAGCGCCGCTCCCGCCGCCGGAGCCGCCTTCGCCCCGGCGGCCCTCGGGCGCCGGAACCGTGTCGCCGGGGCCCGAGGGCGCGGCGGACGGCGCGGATCCGTCGCGCGCGGCTCCGCTCACGCCACCGCCACTGTCACGGCCGAGCAGATAGAAGCCGCCCGCGAGGGCGAGCGCCACCACGGCGGCGGTGACACCCACGATCACGCGTCGGCCGTTGCCGCGCGGCGCGGCAGGCGGCGCGGCGGGATACGGCGGCGCGTCCGGCGGTCCCCACGCGCCGGGCGGGGCCGCGCGGAGTTCGTCGGTCCAGGCGGAACCGTCCCACCATCGTTCCTGACGGGGGCCATCACCTGTGTGTCCTGGATCGGGATGCCAGCCGGGCGGAGTCGTGTAGGTCACAACACTCACCTTAAGCACACTGTCTGAAAAGCTGGTGAGAGGGGCATGAGAATCCCCGGCTTCGACCGGCCGCACCCGCGCAGCGCCCGCTCAGCCGCGCAGCGCCCGCTTCATGATCTTTCCCATGTCGTTGCGCGGCAGGGCGTCGAGATGGCGCACGACGCGCGGCCTCTTGTGCGCGGCGAGCTGCGCCGCGACATGGTCGGCCAACTCCTCGGCGGACGGCGGGGCTTCGGCGCGCTCCGGGACGATCCAGGCGACGATGCGCTCGCCGAGGTCCGCGTCGGGCTCGCCGGTCACGGCGGCCTCCCGTACCCCCGGGTGCTCCAGGAGCACGTTCTCGATCTCGCCCGCGCCGATTTTGTAACCGCCGCTCTTGATCAGGTCGGTGGCCTTGCGGCCGACGATACGGACGTAGCCGTCGGGGTCCCGGATCGCCATGTCGCCGGTGCGGAACCAGCCGTCGGTGAAGGCGTCCGCCGTCGCGTCGGGGCGGTTCAGATACTCGGTGAACAGGTTCGGGCCGCGCACCTGGATCTCCCCCACGCTCTCCCCGTCGTACGCCTCGAAGGCGGCGCCCGCCTCGTCGACCAGCCGGAGTTCGACTCCGGGCAGCGGCAACCCGACCGTTCCGGCGCGGGCCTCGCCGTCGGCGCGCACGCTGGTGTTCATCAGGGTCTCGGTCATCCCGTACCGCTCGACGACCCCGCGGCCGGTCGCCTCGGTGATCCTGCGGTGGTCGCGCACGGGCAGCGCCGCCGACCCCGAGACCAGCAGCCGCGCCCCGGCCAACGCCTTGACCAGGGCGGGATCCCGGGGAAGCGCCTCGGCGAGGCGGTGGTACATCGTGGGCACGCCGAAGAGCATCGTGGCCCCCGAGAGGAGTTCACGCGCGACGCCCTCGGTCTCGAACCGCCCCAGATGGCGCACCTCGCCGCCCCGGCGCAGCGGGCCGAGGACACCGAGGATCAGGCCGTGGACGTGGAAGAGGGGCAGCGCGTGGACGAGGACGTCGTCGGCCGTCCACTGCCAGGCGTCGGCCAGCGCGTCCAGGGTGGCGGTGACGGCCCGGCGGGGCAGCACGGCGCCCTTGGGCGGTCCGGTGGTGCCCGAGGTGTAGACGATCAGTGCGGGAGCCTCCGGGGAGGGCTCGGCGAAGGGGACGGCGGCAGGCGCCCCGCCCGCGTCCCCCTCGCCGCTGCCCGTCGGGGTCCCGGCCGACGGGGCGACACGCACCAGCGCGGCCAGGGGCGGCGGCAGTTCGTCGTCGGGGTCCGCGAGGACATGGGTGGGGTCGCTGTCCGCGACGATGTGGGCCAACTCCCGTACGCCGCTCCTGGGGTTGACGGGGATCACCGGGATCCCGGCGAGCAGCGCGGCTACCACGCCCACCGCCGTGCCGAGGGTGGGCGTGGCCCAGACCGCGACGCGGCGCGCTCCGGCGATGCCGACGGCCACGGAAGCCGCCGCGTCGGCCAGTTCGGCGTGGCTCAGGGTACGGTCCCCGAACCGCAGGGCCGGGCGGTGCGAACGGGCGGCGAGGGCCGGGAAGAGAGAGGACACGCGGCGTTCTCCTTGCTGTCTGCGAGACCGGACCTCCGAAGCCTGGCATCTTCGGCGCCGCTCGCGCAGCAGGGCCCACCGGCTCGTCAGTTGAGGGTGTCGGGGTCGGGCCCTGTGCGCTCCCCCCGGTCGAGCCCGGCCAGCGCCTCCATGTCCCCGGAGGACAGCTCGAAGTCGAAGACCTCGATGTTCTCGCGGATCCTGGCGGGGGTGACGGACTTGGGGATCACGATGTTGCCCAGCTGGATGTGCCAGCGCAGGACCGTCTGGGCGGGCGACCTCCCGTGGCGGGCGGCGATCGTGGTGATCACCTCGTCCTTGAGCAGCGCGCCTTGGGCGAGCGGGCTCCATGCCTCGGTGGCGATGCCGTGCCGGGCGTGGAAGTCGCGCGACTCCCGCTGCTGGAGGGCGGGATGCAGCTCGATCTGGTTGAGGGCCGGGACCACCCCGGTCTCGTCCAGCAGACGCTGGAGGTGGGCGGGTGTGAAGTTGGAGACGCCGATGGCGCGGGTACGGCCGTCGGCCAGCAGCTTCTCCATGGCACGCCAGGTGTCGAGGTAGCGGTCGCGGGCGGGGGTGGGCCAGTGGATGAGATAGAGATCCACACGGTCCAGGCCGAGCCGCGCCAGTGCGGCGTCGAACGCGGTGAGTGTCGCGTCGTACCCCTGGTCGTCGTTCCACAGCTTGGTGGTGACGAACAGCTCGTCCCGGGGAATGCCGGAGGACGCGAGGGCGCGGCCCACTCCGGTCTCGTTGCCGTAGACGGCGGCCGTGTCGATGCTGCGGTAACCCGTTTCCAGCGCGGTGGCGACGGCGTCGGTCGTGCGGGCGTCGTCGACCTGGAAGACGCCGAAGCCGAGCTGCGGAATGGTGACGCCGTTGTTCAGCGTGATGCGGGGGACGGTGTCCATGGTGTTCCTTCTCGTTGCCGATATCACGTATACCGGGATGTCCAGGGTTATTTCCAACGTATCCACGCTCTTCGCGGCGCGCGCCTCGGCGCACGGCGGTTCAGCGGGCGGTGTCGGTGCCCGCGGCCGCCGGGACGGACGCCGCTGGGGAGGCGACGGGCTCGGCCGCGGCGGGCGTACGGCGCTCCAGGGCGCCCGAGACCACGGCGAGAACGAGGGCCGATCCGGCGAGCGCGGCGCCGACCCAGTTGGCCGCGGTGTAGCCGTGTCCCCCCGCGATGACCAGGCCGCCGAGCCAGGCCGCCAGAGCATTGCCGAGGTTGAAGGCGCCAATGTTGACGGCGGAGGCCAGCGTGGGCGCGGCGGACGCCCGGTCGAGGACGCGCTTCTGGAGCGGGGGCACGGTCGCGAAGCCCAGTCCGCCGATCAGCACGATCGTGACGGCCGCCGCGATCTTGTGGTGAGCGGTGAGCGTGAACAGCGCGAGGACCAGACCGAGCCCGCCGAGCGTGGCGTAGAGCAGCGGCATCAGCCCGCGGTCGGCGAATATGCCGCCCAGGAGGTTGCCGCCGACCATGCCCAGCCCGAAGAGGACGAGCAGCCAGGTCACCGAGGACTCGGCGAATCCGGCGGTCCCGGTCATCATCGGGCTGATGTAGGTGATCGCCGCGAAGACTCCGCCGAAGCCGAGCACGGTCATCGCCATGGCGAGGAGCACCTGCACGTCGCGGAAGGCGGCGAGTTCGTCGCGCAGCCGTACGCCCTCGGCCGCGGGCCGCTCCGGGACCAGCCGGGCGATTCCCAGCAGACCGAGCACACCGAGGCCCGCGACGAGCAGGAAGGTGGCCCGCCAGCCCGCGCTCTGCCCGATGTAGGTGCCCAGCGGTACGCCCACGACATTGGCGACGGTCAGTCCTGTGAACATCATGGCGATGGCGCCCGCCTTCTTGCGCGGGGCCACCAACGAGGCCGCGACGACCGATCCGATGCCGAAGAAGGCGCCGTGGGCGAGCGAGGCGACCACACGGCCGGCCAGCATCAGACCGAAGCCCGGCGCCAGCGCGGAGAGCGTGTTGCCCACGACGAAGAGCCCCATCAGCAGCATCAGCATCCGCTTGCGCGGGATCCGGGTCCCGAGGGCGGTCATCAGCGGGGCGCCGACGACGACCCCGAGCGCGTAGCCGGTGACGAGCAGTCCCGCGGCGGGGATCGTGACGCCGTACTCGGCGGCCACCTGGGGAAGCAGCCCCATGATCACGAACTCCGTGGTGCCGATGCCGAATGCCCCGATGGCCAGGGCGAGCAGCGCGAGAGGCATGGGTACGACCTTCCGAAATGATTGCGTGAGCACCTTGCAGGCGACCACAATACTTGCAGACGCGGACTATGCGCAACAGCGCTATATCGCGGAGGTGTCCTATCCTGGCGGGAGGACCCGCAGCCGCCCGCTCCCAGGAGGACGTCATGACCGCCACGGACACCGCGCTGACCGGACTCGCCCAGGGCTGGTGCGCGCTCTCCCTGCTGCACAGCAGGATCGAGACACACATCGAGCGCGCCCTGCAGTCCGGACACGACCTCAGCGTCCGTGAGTACTCCCTGCTCGACGTGCTCAGCAGGCAGCACGACGGCGAGGGCGGTCATCTGCAGATGAAGCAGGTCGCCGACGCCGTCGTGCTCAGCCAGAGCGCCACC
>NZ_QQNA01000184.1 GCF_003346515.1 Streptomyces corynorhini | reverse complement strand
GGGGGGCGGCACGCCGGGGGGCCGTTCCCGCGGCCCGGACGCCGTCGCCCCCGGGGTCCGCGGCCCGGACGCCACCGGTCCCGGCTCCCGGCTCTCCGGCCGTCCGTCACGGCGCGGGGGGACCACCGGCGCGGGCTCCGGCACACGTTCGACGAGCCTCAGCCGTGGCGCCCCGGGCGCCGCCCCGACCTCGCCGGTGGCCTGGCCGGGGGCGTGGCCGGGGGCCTGGCCGGGGGCCGCACCGAGAGTCGCGTCATACGCCTCGACGGCGTCGCGCCAGCCGTCCGCGTAGGCCCCGAACTCCCGCCGCTCCAGCGCGCCACGGGAAAGGATCACCAGATCCTCGGGCGGATGCCGCTCCAGCTGCTCCCCGAGCCGGGCCAGCAGGCCGTGCCGGTCGAGGGGCGGCTGGTACATCCCGGCGGGGTCGGGGGACTCCGAAGACCTCGGCGGCTCGGCCTCCGTGGACGGCTGCCGGGCCTCCCCCTCCCCCTCGGCCACGCATGTCTCTCTTTCACACCGACCAACTGCGGGCGCCCATAAGCCTACTACCTGGCCGAAAACCGCAACCTGAGAGGCGAAGGGCCCGGAAAGGGGCGCGGCGTGGACCCGTACGGTGACGGGGTGTCACTCCGAGGCGAGCGGGGCCCGCTCCGCCCGGCGCACGGTCGGCGGCGGCAGGAACTGCCCGGCGACCCTGATGAACATCTCGCGCTGCTCCTCGGGCACCCCCAGCCCGATCGCGGCCTCCTCGATGGTGAGGCGGCGGATCTGGGACACGCCTCCGGACGTGCCGTCCGACGCGTTCTGCGGGGACGGCAGCGGAAGATCATCCTCCGTCAGCCGACCTGACCGGATCAGCATGTCCCGCACCGGAACGCCGAGCACATGGGCCAGCCGACGGGTCGTCTCCAGGTCGGGCATGCTCTGGCGCTGCAGAAGCCGGGTGATCGCCGCGCGGTGCACGCCCGCCTCGTCGGCCAGGCGCGACTTGCCCCCGCCCCGGGGGTTGTCGATATCGAATCCGCGCCGCCGGATCAGCTCTTCGATCCAGGTGGCGAACTGCTCTAGGTCACTGGTGGTCATGGGTGGGGACGCCTCCCTCCGAAGCCCTACCAGAATATCGCGCTTGCGCGCACGGAATTACGTGCTCGCGTGCACGCGTCGTGTCGATTGAGCAAAGAATGCGGGCGCAATTAATTGCGCGCTCGCGCGCAACATGTCAGGGTGTGGATGTGTGACGACACGTGATCGACGCGTCACAGAAGCGGGCCGCCCCACCGTTCCCGCGTCCGGAATCGCCTGCCCTTACGGAGACACCATGCCCGTACCCACCCACCGTTCCGGCGCCGTCGGCGCGACCGCGACCGCCGACGCCGCGCTCTGGCTCGGCACCCTGGCCCAGCAGTTCCCCGAGCTGCTCACGGAGCTGCTGCCCGGCCGCACCTCCCCGTCCGGCGACCGGCAGCACCGTACGCCCGCCCGGCTCGCCGCCGAGTCCGCGCGGGTCCGCGCCGAGCGGCAGGACGCCCTGCTGACCCGACAGCGGCACGGCCTCACCGCCCCCGGCTATTCCGCGGCGCCGCTACGGCTCCCCATATCGGACGCGATCCGCGACATCACCGACGGCGTGATCGAGCTGGAGGAGGCCGTGTACGACAAGCTCGGGCTCGGCCGCCCGCGCCGCGCGCCGGTACCCGAACGGCTGGGCCGGCTCGTACGGCTGCTGCACCGCGTCGCGGCCCACCCGGTGCTGGCGGCCCACGTACGGGACGAGACGCGCCGGATGGCGCGGCGCTGCTCGCACGCCCTCGGGGACACGGAACCGATGGTGCGGGTGAGCGGCCGGTGCGGCTGGTGCGACTCGGTGTCGCTGCGGGCGTTCCCGTCCAGGGGCGCGGTGCTGTGCGTCAACCCGGGCTGCCGGTGCGACGCGCCGGAGTGCGACTGCCGGACCGACCCCGCGTACCGGCACCTCTGGGAGCGCGCCGCGTGGGCGCGGCTCGCGGAGCACGGGGGCGGCGATCTGCGGGAGATCACCGAGGCCGTGGCCGACCGCCCGGACGGAGCCGCCCGATGAGCGCCGCGCCTCTTCCCGCGGGCGCGCCGACCGCAGGCACGCCGATCACAGGCACGCCGACCGCAGGCGCCCCGATCACCGGCACGCCGATCACGGGCGCGCTGATCACCGGCGCGCTGGCGGCGGGCGAGGCCGGGGTGGCCCCCGCGACCATCCGCAAGTGGGTCCAGCTCGGCCGACTGGCCCCGGCCGGGCGCCAGGGCCGGGCCCAGCTCTACCGGCTGGAGGACGTCTTCGCCGCGGAGCGCGCGGCCCGCGGGACGAGGGACCAATCCGGCGGAACGCGGGGACGGCCGACAGCGCCGACGCCTCCCCGACCCTGACACCCCCGACGCCTTCTCCGTCGAGCCGGTCGCCCCTCCCACGAGGGGCGACCGGCTCGACGGCGTCAGCGCCGCGCCTCGGCGTGACCGACGGCCTCCCGCCAGCCGCCGGCGAACCCCCGTATCTCCGCCTCGGCCGCCATCCGGGCGCCCGCCTTCGTGACGACCTCGGTCAGCGCTCGCCCCATGTCATACGTGTAGGTCCCGGCCTCCCCCGCCTCGGCCGCCACCTCCACGACGACGGCGACCACTTCCCCCAGCCGCTCCTGGGCGTCACTCGCCGTCGTCGCTGTCCGCCTGTCGCTCTCGGCCGCCGTGTCCACGCGCTCCCCGTTCATGTCACCGCTCCTCATACCGGGCCCGAGGCCCGCCCGAGGGCGGACCCCAACGTCGTACGCCGCAACACCCCCGCGTCTCGAATATCCATTCGAAACACTCAGCGTATAACCCATGGCGCTGCGTGACCACGCTAATTGCGTGCGCGCCCATACGGGTTGCGCTCTCGCTCGACATCGGTCACAGTTGGCGCAGCGGCGGAGCTGTGCCCACCTCCCTCCGGGGGACACAGCTCCGCCGTCGGCGTATCCACCCACCCATCAGGAGCGATGCCCCGTCATGAGCCAATCCCCGAACACCTTCCCCGACGTGGAGGCCATCGTCGTGGAGCTGCTCTCCGACCGCGCGGAACTGGCCGACGCCACCGTGGACGAGACACCGCCGCCCGGTTTCGACGGCACCCAGAAAGCCGTGATCGTCTCCCGCAGGGGCGGTGCCTGGATCGACGATCTGCACCTGGACCTGCCGCTGATCGAGCTGGAGTGCTACGGGCCCGACAAGCCCACCGCGCACCTGCTCGCCAACGCGGCCAGGGCCGAACTCCTCAAGGCGGCGGGCACCCGGTACGGGCCGACGACGATCACCGATGTGGTCGAGGCGGACGGCCCGCGCTGGCTTCCCGAGTACCTCTATCCCGCCGCCAACCGCTACCTGTGCGTCATGCGGTTCTCGATGCGTACGGACTGACACCGGCCCCCGCCGACCGCGTACGCCCCACAGACGAGGCCCCGCCGACCGGCGGGGCCTCTGCCGTACCCACGGCAGTCCCACCACACCCGACACCGATCACGGTCACACCGATCAAGGAGCACTCCATGGCAACAGCGAACGACTCGTCCCAGATCCGTATCGCCGGCAGCGGTCGCCTCTTCGTCGCCGAGGCGGGCGCGACCGCGCCGGCCGACTTCGGGACCGACTGGAACCCCCAGGTGTGGAAGGACCTGGGCTACACCTCCACCGACGGCGTCACCTTCGCCAAGAAGGACAAGCTGGACCCCGTCGACACCTGGCAGTCGGTCAGCCCGGCCCGCTTCATCTACGCGGACCGCGACCTGACGCTGAAGTTCTCGATGCTCCAGTTCAACGAGGCGACGCTGCCGTTCTTCATGGGCGGCGACAGCGTCGCCTCGTTGAACTGG
>NZ_QQNA01000183.1:3104-23859 GCF_003346515.1 Streptomyces corynorhini | reverse complement strand
GCGATGGTGGTCAGGTCGACGGTGGCGGGGGTGGTGCGGGGGTTGCGGGTGTCGAGGCGGGCGAGGAGGAGCAGGTCTTCGGTGAGGGCTTGGAGGCGGCGGGTCTGTCGTGCGGCGGTGGTGGTGGCGGCGGGCCAGTCGGTGTGTTCGGGGTAGGCGAGTGCTACTTCCAGGCTGGCGAGCAGGGTGGTGAGGGGGCTGCGTAGTTCGTGGGCGGCGTCGGCGACGAAGCGGCGTTGCTGGGCGGCGGCGTTGTCGAGGCGTTGGAGGGTGGTGTTGATGGTGGTGGCGAGGGCGGTGATCTCGTGTCCCGCGGCGGGGACCGTGACGCGTTCACGGGGGTCGTTCGCGGTGACGGAGGCGGTAAGGACGCGGATGGCCTCGACCGGCCGCAGGGCGATCCGGACGGCGAAGTAGGTGACGGCGGCGATCAGTACGAGGCTGGCGAGTCCGGCCCGCAGGAGCAGGCGGTCGGTGGTCTTGGTGATCGCCTCGGCTGTGTGCGGGAGCACCACCACATAGACCCGCATCTTGGCGTCGGTAGCGACGCCGAGAGCCGCGGCTTTGGCATCGTCCAGATCGCCGGGAAGTATATCGGCCGTTATGACCTGATTGGTGCCACCGGCTACGGAGAATTTGTCATGAGGGTCGTAGTCGGGGTTCGCGGGTAGGCGGGCGGTCGTGATGATCTCGGCCCGCAAAGCCTTCGGTGGGGCGGGCATCACATGGTGGGCGCCGGGATCGAAGTCGTCCATGCCTCCGCCGTAGGCGACAGCGGCGCGTCGGCCGGTCGCGACGACCTCGTACGGCACCGTGCTGATCTCATCGGGAAGGACCCCCTGTTCCAACTTGTCACAGAGAGACCAGAGTTGGTCCTTGGCTTGGTCTTCGGCGATCTGAATGTTCTGGCGGTAGACGTCGTGGTGGACCCACCAGCCGATGCCGGTCAGGATGACGGCGGCGGTCGAGGCGGCGGCCAGGGCCGCGACGGCTCGTACCGAACGCGGCCACCAGCGGCGGCGCGGCTCAGTCGCGTTCACGGTCGTCCACCAGCCGATAGCCGATGCCCCGTATGGTCTGCAGGGACTGCCGGTGGAACGCGGCGTCCACCTTCTTGCGGAGGGCGCTGACGCGCGCCTCCACCAGGTTGGGATCCCAGGCTTCGTCGGGCCACGCGTGATACAGCAGATCCGTCTTGGAGACCGCCTGGCCCGCCCGGCGGGCCAGCAGCTCCAGCACGGCGAACTCCCTGGGCGTCAGCTCCACCCGGGTTCCGGCGCGGCGGCAGACCCGGCCCGCGACATCGACCGAGAGGTCGCCCACGGCCAGGACGGGCGGGGCGGTCGTGGCGGCCCGCCGTACCAAGGCCCGGAGCCGCGCGACGAGTACGACATAGGAGAAGGGTTTGGCCAGGTAGTCGTCGGCCCCGGTGTCCAGGGCCTCGGCCTGATCCCAGTCGCCGTCCTTCGCCGTGAGCACCAGGATGGGAGTGGCGTTGCCTTCCCGGCGTAGTTGGGCACAGACCTTGTAGCCGTTGAGGCCGGGCAGCATCAGGTCCAGGACGACGAGGGCGTATTGGCCGGTTCGGGCCATCCACAGTCCTTGTCGGCCGTCGTGGGCGAGGTCGACGCTGTAGCCCTCGGCGGTCAGGCCGGTGTGCAGGGTGTGGGCAAGGTCCACCTCGTCTTCGACCACCAGGATGCGCATGCGGTGCAGCCTCGCACAGCGTCGGCCCGCTTTCCTGACCGGCCGGTCAGGTTGGGTCAGCATCGGGTCAACGGGGTCCGGGCACGCTGGGCGGAGTGTGTCTTCGCCGTCGCTGAAAGGCCCCGTCCCCTGATGTCCGTTGACGAACGTGTTCCCGCCGCGCCCCGGACGGCCGCCCCTCCCGTATCCGTGCCCGTATGCCCACGGGCATCGCGCCGGACCGGGGCCGTTGTGGTCATCGCGCCCGCGTTGCTGACCGTCGCGCTCGGGCTCTGGGGCATCCGCAGGCAGAACAGCATGTGGGGGGACGAGGCCGTCACCTATCAGCTCGCACACCGCGACCTTTCGCAGATATGGCGCACCGCCCAGCATGTTGATCTGGTCCACGCCCTCCACTACGCGCTGATGCACGAGATCTTCGGCCTCTTCGGCGGGGGGCTGATGACACTGCGGCTGCCCTCCGTGCTGGCGATGTCCGTGGCGGCGGCCGGAGTCGGGCTGCTGGGACTGCGCCTGGCGGGACCCCGCGCCGGGCTGATGGCCGGGCTGCTGTTTCCACTCCTTCCCCAAGTCCAGCAGTACGCGCAGGAAGGCCGCTCCTACGCCCTGGTGTGCGCGCTGGTCACCTGGGCCACCTACGCCCTGGTGACCAGCGCCGCACAGCCCGCCCGATGGCGGTGGGCCCTCTACGGCTCCACCATGCTGCTCGCCTGCCTGCTCCACGAGTTCGCGGTCCTCGCCCTGGCCGCCCACGCCGTCACACTCATCACCTCCCGCACGCCACGCCCGGTACGCAGGGCATGGACGGTGACAGCAACGTGCGTCGTGGCCGGACTGCTGCCGCTGGCCATCGTCAGTGCGGGCCAGTCGGGACAGGTGGCCTGGATCGGCAGGCCCCCACTGGTGCGCCTTCTCGGTTTCCTGGCCATGGCGGCCGTGGGTGTGGCGTGTGCGCGGGCGCCCCTGGGAGTGAGGGGGACTCTGGGGGTGGGGGCGCCCCTGGGTGCGCGGTGGGCTCTGGGGGTGAAGGCGCCCCTGGGTGCGCGGGGGGCTCTGGGGGCGCGGGGGACTCTGGGCGGAAGAGGGTCCGTAGGGCTTGCGGCGCTGGCTCTGCCGGTCCTTGTGCTTCCGGGCCTTCTGCTGTTGATCGCCTCGCCGCTCAAGCCCCTTTTCGTCGACCGGTACGTGCTCTACAGCAGTATCGGCTTCGCCTTGCTGCTGGGCGCCTGGACGGATCACTTCCTCCGGCTGCGGCCGTCTTCCCGCGCTGTGTGGGTCGCCGCCGTGGTCGCCTTGGCCGCGCTCGTCCCGTCGAGCCTGCACCTGCGGACACCTCAGGCCCGGAGCACCGACGTCGTCGCCATCGGTGCCGCCGTGGGGAAGGAGGGCCGTCCCGGTGACGGGCTGCTCTATCTTTCCGGCCGGCACCGGGTGTGGACCGAGGCCAACGCGCAGGACACCCGGTTCCTGACGGATCTGGCACTGGCGCGGGACCCCGTCTCCTCGAACACGCTCGCCGGTATCGAGCTTCCCGCCCAGGACATCGCCGCACGCATGCTGGAATTCGACCGGATCGTCGCGGTCCGCGCCCCGGCCGACGCGCACTCGCCCTCCGACCCACGGGAAGAGGCGAAAGCAAGCACCTTGCGGCGCTTCTTCCACGAGTACGGAACAACCCATGTCGTCGGCGCGCGAGTCACCGTCTACGTCCGCGACCCCGGCCTGTCACCGACGGCCGCTCCTGGCTCAGGCCGCCCCTGAGCCGACGGCGCGGGCCGCCCAGGCCGTCCACCCGAGCGGGCCGCCCCGGCCGTCACCCGAGCGGGCGGCACACCGACACAGGTGGTGCCGTCAGGTCATCGGGCAGCCGTGGCGGGCCCCGGAAGCCGTGGCGAAGACCGTCGGCGACCGCCGCGCGTCCTCGCCGTCGACCTCGCTCCGGATCCCCTTCTCCTTGCCCGGCCTCGGGAATTCCGCCAGCGTGCAGTACCCGGCCCCCAGGAGTGCCGGGACGAGTGCTCCCCTTGCCGCTCCGGCCCGTCGCCCGGTCATGTCTCTCCCCCCGGTCATGTCTCTCTCCCCCGGTCAGGTCCCTCCTCCGGCCCGGTCCCGCGCGAGATCCGGTGCGGCGGCGACAATGGCGTGCACCGTTCCGGCGACGAGGTTCCGGTCCAAGGGCGCCTCGTCGAAGGCACCGTGCATGGGCCAGCCTTCGATGAGCGCGTCCAGTGCCCGGCAGACCCCCGTGGGGAAGTGGAGGCCGAGGCTGTCGCGGCTGCGTTCGAGCCAGGTGCGGGTGGTGGCCGACACCGCCGGGTTGTGGTTGGCGTAGGCGTACATCTCGAAGATGAGCGTCAGGTCGCGGGTCGTGGCGTACGCCGGTCCGCAGATCAGCTCGACGACGGCCTCCTCGGCCTCGGCCGTCGAACCGGCCGCCTGCACGGTCTGCCGGTACAGCAGGGACATCGTGTCCGCGAGCCGGGCGAACGCCTGGGCGAGCAGGTCCTCCATGCCGTCGAAGTAGTACGTCAGCGATCCCAGCGGCACCTCGGCCCGTGCCGCGATCTTGCGATGGGTGGTCTTGTGCACCCCGCCCTCGGCGATCACTTCCAAGGCTGCCTCCAGGATGCGTTCCTTGCGCCCTGGGTCGTTCGGGATCTCGCGCCGCGTACCGCTCACGCCCCCAATGTGCCATGTGCCGCCGACCGCCAAGTGTGTACGTCGGTACACACTAATGTGTACGCTCGTACCGACTCGTCTCGAACGCACCTGGAGCCACCACCCGTGACCACGGAACTCGCTTCGCGTCGCACCGCTGTCTTCGCGTTGTTCTTCGCGCCTGGCCTGACCATCTCGTCCTGGGTGACGCGCACTCCCGACGTACGCGACCTGCCCAGCGCCTCCACGGCGGAGATGGGCCTCATCCTGTTCGGGCTCTCGGTCGGCTCGATGATCGGCATCCTGTGTTCGGGGGCGTTCGTCGCCCGCTGGGGTGCCCGGCCCGTCATCGTGTTCGGCACCGTCGGAGTGGCGGCCGGAGCCGGCGTCATGGGCGTCGGGGCCGCCATGAGTTCAACCGTCGTCGTGACCCTCGGCCTGTGCCTCTTCGGCTTCGGGATGGGCGGCGGCGAAGTGGCCATCAATGTCGAGGGCGCCGAGGTGGAGCGGCTGCTCGGCCGCTCCACGATGCCCGCCATGCACGGCTTCTTCAGCCTCGGCACCGTCGTCGGCGCGCTCGGTGGCATGGCCCTGACGGCCGCCGCGATACCGGTCCTCGTACACCTCACGGTGGTCGCCGCCGCCGTGCTGGCCATGCTCGCCCTGGCGATCCGGAACGTGCCTCCCGGCGTGGGCCGGCGTGCCGTCGCCGACCGCCGGGAACCGGACGCGGAGCGTCCCGCGGTGTGGAAGGACTCGAAGCTGCTCCTCATCGGCTGCGTCATCCTCGCTCTCGCCATGGCCGAGGGGACCGCGAACGACTGGCTCCCGCTGGTCATGGTCGACGGCCACGGCTTCGATCCCGCCCTCGGTTCGGCGGTGTACGCGGCGTTCGCCGCCGCGATGACCCTCGGACGGTTCGTGGGCGGCGGGTTCGTGGACCGTTTCGGGCGAGCGGCCGTACTCTGCGCGAGCGCGCTCGTCGGGGCGCTCGGGCTGGCGCTGGTGATCTTCGTCGACCACCAGGCCGTCGCGGCGTCCGCCGCGGTCCTGTGGGGGCTCGGGGCCTCGCTCGGGTTCCCCGTCGCGCTCTCCGCGGCGAGCGACTCCGGCCCCGACTCCGCCGCCCGCGTCTCGCTGGCCGCCACCGTCGGCTACGTCGCGTTCCTCGTGGGGCCGCCCTCCCTCGGTTACCTCGGCGAACACTTCGGGCTGCGGTACGCCCTGGTCCTCGTCCTGGTCCTGGTGCTGGCCGCCGCGTTCGCCACGCCCGCCGCGCGCCCGCCCCGGGTGACGCCTGGGCGCGCGGCGCAGGGCGCGGTGCGGCGGAACGGGTAGGCGCTACGGAGCCGGATCCGTCGCGGCCGTCGCACGTTCCGTGCCGCCGCCCGTACCGCCGCCCGTGCTGCTGTCCGTACCGCCGCCCGTACCGCTGTCCGTACCGCCGCCCGTGCCGCGCGTTCCGCTGAACACGGTGTCGATGAGGCTGTCC
This sequence comes from Streptomyces corynorhini, assembly GCF_003346515.1. Lineage (GTDB taxonomy): Bacteria > Actinomycetota > Actinomycetes > Streptomycetales > Streptomycetaceae > Streptomyces > Streptomyces corynorhini. The sequence goes on along the minus strand of NZ_QQNA01000183.1, from coordinate 18,002 downwards.
AGGAACTCCGGTGTGGCCGGCTGCCGTACGAGCAGGCGGTAGAGCATCGCTCCGATGAGCGCCTCGGCCGCCGCGGTCGCCATGGCGCCGGGCCGCCGGTCCTGCGCGGTCCGCAGGCGTGCGGCGACGGCTTCCTCGACGGACCCGGTGACGTCTTCGTAGAACCTGACGGCCACGTCGTCGCTTTCGGCCGCCGCGGCGGCGAGGGCACGGATCAGCGCCGAGGTACGGGGCCGGGCGAGATGGCCCGCGAAGGTGTCCAGCCAGGCGCGCAGGTCCCGCCGGGCGTCGCCGGTGTCGGGGACGGGGTTGGTCAAGGGGGAGAGGTAGCCCTCCAGGACGCACTCGGCGACCAGGGCGCTCTTCGACGGATACCACCGGTAGACGGTCTGCTTGCCGGCGCCCGCGGCGGCCGCGATGCGGTCGATGGACAGCTTGTCGTAGCCATGCGCCGCCAACTCGTCGCGGGTCGCTTCGAGGATGGCCAGGCGCGTGGTCTCGCTGCGCGTGCGACCGCGTCGCGACGAGTCGGACATGTTGACGAGATTAGCGGAGCGCGTAGGCTGACCCTTCAGCGAGACAAAAAGTCTCGAAAAGGGAGAGTGATCATGAGTGGACAGGTGCTGGTCGTCATCGGTGCCGGCGGTATGGGCGAGGCCGTCGCGCGCCGCCTGGGTCAGGGGCGGACGGTACTGCTCGCCGACGTCGGGGAGCGGGCCCTCGATCGTGCCGAGGAGGTGCTGACCGGCGAGGGCCTGGCCGTCGTACCGCACCTCGTGGACGTGGCCTCCGTCGATTCGGTGCGCGCGCTGGCGAGTGCCGCCGCGGCGGCCGGAGAGGTCACGCAGGTCGTGCACACCGCCGGGCTCTCACCGGTCCAGGCCCCCGTCGAGGCGATCCTCGCCGTCGACCTGCTCGGCGTCGCGCTGGTGCTCGACGCGTTCGCGCCCGTCGTCGCGCCGGGCGGCGCCGGTGTCGTGATCGCCAGCATGGCCGGTCATCTGACCGCCCCGCTCACCCCGGAGCAGGAGTACGCGCTGGCCACCACGCCGTCCGAGGACCTCCTCGGCTTGCCGTTCCTCGCCCCGGACGTGATCACCGACACGGGTACGGCGTACGGCGTCTCCAAGCGCGCCAACCACGTGCGCGTGATGGCCGCCAGCACCGTGTGGGGGCAGCGGGGAGCGCGCGTCAACAGCGTCAGCCCCGGCGTCATCTCCACCGCCATGGGCCGGGCCGAACTCGACGGCCCGGCGGGCGGGACGATGCGCTCGCTGATCGGCATGTCCGGAACCAAACGGCTCGGCACCCCGGGTGACATCGCCGCCGCCACGGCCTTCCTGCTCGGGCCGGACGCGACGTTCGTCACCGGCACCGACCTGACGGTCGACGGTGGCGTCGTCGCCGCGGCCCGTACCCACGTACGGGCCGGCTGACTCCGTCCGCGGCTACCGGCTGCCAGCCACCGGTTGCCGGCTACCCGCCACCGGTTACCGGCCGGCCTGCTCCGCCGAGGTCCGGACGACGTCGCGGGTCATGGTCCGCGCGCTGCCGAGGTAGCGCGCGGGGTCGCAGAGTTCGCTGATGCGTTCCGCGCCGAGGTGCCCTACGAGTGCGCCGTGCGCGAGCAGTTGGGCCTCCAGTGTCGTCCCCGTCTCGATCGCCGCGCGGCACGCCTCGTACACGACCTCGTGCGCCTGGTTCCTGCCGAGTACCGGCGCGACATCCATCATCACGGCCTCGGCGACGATGAGGCCGCCCGTGAGATGGGTGTTCTCGCGCATCCTGTCGGCCTTCACCTCCAGACCGGAGAGCATGAACCCGGCCTGGTGCAGGGAGCCCGCCAGCAGCAGGAACGCCTCGGGTACGGTCGCCCATTCGAGGTGCCAGGGGCCGGTGGCGCGCTCGAAGTCCTGCATCGTCGCGTCGAGCATGCTGGAGGACTTGTCCCGGAGCAGCTTGGCGGCGGCGAACATCAGCTCGCTGGAGATGGGGTTGCGCTTCTGCGGCATGGTGGAGCTGGCGCCGCGGCCGGGTACGAAGGGCTCGGCGAGTTCGCCGAACTCGGAGGAGCACATCATCATCACGTCCCAGGCGATCTTGCCGAGGGAGCCGCCGACGGACGCGAACAGCGAGACCAGCTCCACGAGTCCGTCGCGGGCCACGTGCCAGGTGATGGCGGGGTCGCGCAGGCCGAGTTCGCGGGCGAGCGCGGCGCGCGTACGGAGCCCCTCGGGGCCCTCGCCCAGCGAGGCGAGGGTGCCTGCGGCGCCGCCGAACTGCACCATCAGGGCGCGGTCGCGGGCCTGTTCGAGGCGCTCGGCGTGCCGGTCGAGGGCCGACAGCCACACGGCGCAGCGGTAGCCGAAGGTGACCGGCAGGGCGTGCTGGAGGTGGGTGCGGCCGGCGGTCACGGTGTCCATGTGCTCGGTGGCCAGCTGCCGCAGGGCGCGGCGCACCTCGTCGAGCTGGGCCCGTAGGAGCGCGATGCCCTGCTTGCACTGGAGCATCACCGCGGTGTCCATGATGTCCTGGGTGGTCGCGCCCCAGTGCAGGTAGCGGCCGGAGTCCCCGCACTGGTCGGCGACCTGCTTGACGAGGGGCAGCACCGGGTAGCCGACGATCTCGGTCTCGGTACGCAGCCGTTCGAGGTCGAGCCCGTCGAAGCCGGCCTTCCGCGTGATGTTCTGGGCGGCGGCGGCGGGGATGACGCCGACCTCCGCCTGGGCGCGGGCGAGCGCCGTCTCCGTGTCGATGATCCGCCGGATGTAGGCGGTGTCGCTGAACACCTCGCGCATGGCCGGGGTGCCGAACATGTCGCGGAAGAGCAGGGAGTCGAAAACGGTCGTGCTCAAGGCGGGACTCACTTCTGTGCGGGGGAGTGGGCGGGTACGGCGGCGGCGGTGGCGACCGGAGCCGTGGCGCCACCGGCACCGGCACCGGCACCGGCACCGGCACCGCCACCGGCACCGGCACTGGCACTGGCACTGGCGTCGGCGGACGGTGCTTCCGGTGTCTCCTCGGCCTCGGGTTCCTCCGGCCGAGCGAGAAACGCCTTGGGGTCGGCCAGCGCGCTGTCGACCTTCTCGACGTCCATTTCCTTGCACCACTTGGCGATGACGAAGGTGGCGACGACGTTGCCGAAGGTGTTGCAGAAGGCGGTGGCCATGGACATCAGGCGGTAGACGCCGAAGAGGATGGCGACGCCCTCGACGGGCAGATAGCCGGTGGCCGTCACGGTGGAGGCGAAGACGACGAAGGTGCCGCCGGAGACGGTGGCCGCGCCCTTCGAGGTGAGCAGCATGATCAGGAGCAGCCCGAGCTGATCCGGGACGCTCATGTCGATGCCGTACGCGTTGGCGACGAACATCGTGCAGATGGCCATGTACAGGGAGGTGCCGTCGAGGTTGAAGGCGTAGCCCGTCGGGACGACCAGCCCGACCGACTGCTTGGAACAGCCGATCCTGGTGAGCTTCTTGAGGAGCCCCGGCAGCGCGGATTCCGAGGAGGCGGTGCCCAGGACGAGCGTCATCTCGACGCGGACGTACTGGAGGATGCGCAAGATGTTGAACCCGGCCAGCAGACAGACCAGGCCGAGGACGCCGAAGACGAAGACGGCCACCACCGCCCAGTATTCGAGGACCAGTTCGGCCAGGGCCAGCAGCATGCCGCTGCCGTTCGAGCCGACCGAGTAGGCGATGGCGCCGAACGCCCCGATCGGCGCGAGCTTCATGATGACGTTGACGAAGGCGAAGAACATCTCGGAGACGACGTCGAGTCCGCTGTTGACGCGGGCTTGCAGATGGGGCTTGAGGGTCAGCAGGCCGGCGCCGAAGAGGATGGCCACCACCACGACCTGGAGCAACTGTCCTGAGGAGAAGGCGCCGACGAAGTTATCGGGGACGATGTTCTTGAGGAACGCGGTGAAGCCGTGCTCGCCGCCCTCGGCCGACGGCGCGTCCCCGGCGTTCGCGGTGGTGGCGATGCCTTTGCCGACGCCCAGCAGGTTCGCGGCCACCAGGCCGATGAGCAGGGCGAGGGTCGAGACGACCTCGAAGTACACCAGCGCCAGGACGCCGATGCGGCTCGCCTTCTTGAGGTCCCCGGCCGAGGCGATGCCCATGACGACGGTGAAGAAGACCAGCGGGGCCACGCCCGCCTTGACCAGGGCGAGGAAGAGATCGCCGACGATCTTCAGGTCCACGGCGAAGCCGGGGAAGAGGAACCCGACTGCGATGCCGAGGAGCATGGCGACGGCGATCTGGGTGCCGATTCCTCGGTACCGGTTCCGCCCGCGCGGGGGCGCGGGGGCCGCGGCCGGCAGCTGTTCCTGGGGCCTCATGCGAGCACATCCTTGTCTAGACATGAGTCGTGTCTAGACAAGGATGCTCGTGGATACGGGAATGTCAAGAGGTGGGTGTGGGTGAGGGGACAGGGGTGGGTTTCCGGGTGCGGGGACGGGGTGGGCGCGTGTGCGGCTCAGCCGCGCTGAAGGGTCGTCTCGTAGACGAACGTGCCCTGCGCGTGCGTACTCACGCTGACCTCGAACAACTGCCCGTCGGCGTCGTAGTAGCGGCGTACGAACTCCAGCCCCGGGCTCCCCGGAGCGACGCCGAGGCGCGCAGCCGCCTCCGGGGGCACGCCGACGGCGCGTACCCGCTGCACCACCCGGTCCACCGTCCGGTGCGCGTGGGTCTCGACGAGGTCCGAGATCAGCCGCGGGCTCCCGCGGAGGTCGTCGCCGATGGCGTCGGCGTCGGCCGGGTCCAGGTAGACCCTGGCCCAGGAAACCACCTGGTCGGCGTGTTCGTGGTCCTGGCGTACGGAGGTGACGCACACGGTACGGCTGCCCCGCGCGAGCCCCGTCGACTCGGCCAGCTCCCGGTCCACGACGAGCGGTTCGACGGACAGGACGCTGCGGACGGCGGACCTGGCGTACTGGGTGAGTTCCTGCAGGCTGCCGAGCCGCGTGGTGAAGGCGGGTGCGGGCTGCGCGCGTTCGACCCGCGTGCCCGTCCCCGGGTGCCGCGAGATCAGACCGCTCGCTTCGAGCCGTTGCAGGGCGCGCCGCAGGGTCTCCCGCGACACCTTGTACGAGGCCGCCAGCTCGGGCTCGGTCGGGAGGAGCGCGCCCACCGCCCAACGGCCCGTCGCGAGCTTGGCCGTGAGGTCGTTCGCGATGGCCGCGTAGCGCGGTTCACCCACGGTGTGGGACCTCCAGCCGACCGAATCGACAACATGTCAGCTCAGAAGCCTAAGGGATGTCCCGCGCATGCGGTTCGAGCAGACGCCCGTACCGCCGTGACGAGTGCGAGGCCGGGCACTTCCTCCGCGCAGGTCCGTCCGCCGTGGGGCCGGTCGTCGGGGATCAAGAGCGTCGTGGACGTCTCGCGGAAGCGGGGTGGGCTGCTCCTCGACCCGGGCGGCGCGGTCGGGTGCACCGGGCCCTGCCCACAGACGCTCGGCGCTCCGGCTCGCACGGGCCGGGCCGAGGCATTCCGCCGGGCGGGAGCGCCCACCCGAGGCCCGCCGACCCGCCGTCTCCCCGCTGTGCCGACCCGCCGTCCCCGCGATGAGGGTGTCGCGACGTGTGGGATGAACGCCGCAGGTCGGCATATGGTTGCCTTACTTACGTACGCATGTGGAGTGAGCCGAGATGAGCCCGCAGTCAGCAGATCGGTCCTGGCCCGACGAGAGCGGGCCGGAAGTCGGCGTTCTGGCCGTGGTGCCCCGTCTGACCCAGCTCCAGAGCGTCCTCGCCCGCGGACGCCTGGTCGAGCGCGCCATGGAAGCGGCCGATCTCCGGCTGGACCGCCCCGCGATGTCGGCGCTCCTGATCCTGAACCTGGCGGAGAAGCCGCTGCGCATCGGCGAGATCGCCCAGAAGATGCAGGTGGTCGGCCCGCATGTCACCCGGCAGGTGCAGGAGCTGGAACGGCGCGGTCTGGTCCACCGCGTCAAGGACCCGCTCGACCGGCGGGCGAGCCTGATCGAGCCGACCCCCCGGGGCGCGGCGGCGGCGCGGACCTACATGCTGACCATCGTCGGCTGGTTCACCGACGCCATCAGCGACTGGTCCGAACAGGACCGCAACGACCTCGGACGTCTTCTGGGGCGCTTCGCGGACGACGTGACGGCCCACCTCAGGACCCTCGATGACGACGGCGCCCCGCCGCCCGCCGAATCCTAGGCGTCGCGGGGCGCTGCGGGGCGCTGCGGGGCGTCGCGGGGCGTCGCGGGGCGTTGCGGGGCGTCGCCCGGTCAGGCTCCGGCTCCGGTCCGGCTCCCGTTCCGGCTCCGGTCCGGCTCCCGTCAGGCACCCGCCCCGACATACGCCGCCAGGTGCTCGCCCGTGAGGGTGGCCGAGCGGGCGGCGACGAGGTCGGCGGGGGTGCCCTCGAAGACGACGCTGCCGCCGTCGTGCCCGGCACCGGGACCGAGGTCGATGATCCAGTCCGCGTGCGCCATCACCGCCTGGTGGTGCTCGATGACGACGACCGACTTGCCCGAGTCGACCAGCCGGTCCAGCAGGCCGAGCAGCTGCTCGACATCGGCCAGGTGCAGTCCGGTGGTCGGCTCGTCCAGAACGTAGACGCCGCCCTTCTCGGTCATGTGGGTGGCCAGCTTGAGCCGCTGCCGCTCGCCGCCGGACAGGGTGGTGAGCGGCTGGCCGAGGGTGAGATAGCCGAGCCCGACATCGACCAGCCGGTCGAGGACCTTGTGCGCGGCCGGGGTACGGGCCTCGCCCGCGCCGAAGAACTCCTCGGCCTCGGCCACCGACATCGCGAGCACCTCGCTGATGTCACGGCCCCCCAGGTGATGGTCGAGCACGGACGCCTGGAACCGCTTCCCCTCGCACTCCTCGCAGGTGGACGCCGTACCGGCCATCATCGCCAGGTCGACGTAGATCACACCGGCACCGTTGCAGTGCGGACAGGCGCCCTCGGAGTTCGCGCTGAACAGCGCGGGCTTCACGCCGTTGGCCTTCGCGAACGCCTTGCGAATCGGCTCCAGCAGACCGGTGTAGGTCGCCGGGTTGCTGCGCCGGGAGCCCTTGATGGCCGACTGGTCGACCGTCACCACACCGTCCCGCCCGGCCACCGATCCGTGGATCAGCGAACTCTTGCCGGAACCGGCGACCCCGGTGATCGCGACGAGCACGCCGAGCGGGATGTCGACGTCGACGTCCTTCAGGTTGTGGGAGTCGGCGCCGCGCACCTCCAGCGCACCGCGCGGCGTCCGTACCGACGGCTTCAGCGACGTACGGTCGTCCAGGTGGCGCCCGGTGAGGGTGGAGCCGGCCCGCAGCCCCTCGACGGTGCCCTCGAAGACGACCTCGCCGCCCGCCGTACCGGCACCCGGCCCGAGGTCCACGACATGGTCGGCGATCGCTATCGTCTCCGGCTTGTGCTCCACGACCAGCACGGTGTTCCCCTTGTCGCGCAGCTGGAGCAGCAGGGCGTTCATGCGCTGGATGTCGTGCGGATGGAGGCCGATGGTGGGCTCGTCGAAGACGTAGGTGACATCGGTGAGCGGCGAGCCGAGGTGCCGGATCATCTTGACGCGCTGCGCCTCGCCGCCCGAGAGGGTGCCCGTCGGCCGGTCGAGCGAGAGGTAGCCCAGCCCGATCGCCACGAACGAGTCGAGCGTCTCGCCCAGCGCCCTCAGCAGCGGCGCCACCGACGGCTCGTCGAGGCCGCGCACCCATACGGCCAGGTCACTGATCTGCGTCGCGCAGGCGTCGGCGATGCTGATCCCCTTGATCTTCGAGGACCTGGCGCCCGCGCTGAGCCGGGTGCCGCCGCACTCCGGGCAGTCCGTGAAGGTCACCGCCCGGTCCACGAACGCGCGGATGTGCGGCTGGAGCGCCTCCCGGTCCTTGGAGAGGAACGACTTCTGGACCTTGGGGATCAGCCCCTCGTAGGTGAGGTTGATGCCGCTGACCTTGATCTTGGTCGGCTCGCGGTACAGGAAGTCGTGCAGCTCGGTCCCGGTGAAGTCGCGGATCGGCTTCTTCGGGTCGAGGAAGCCCGACTCGGCGAAGATCCGTACGGTCCAGTGGCCGTCCACCTTGTACCCGGGGACGGTGATCGCGCCCTCGGCGATCGACTTGGACGCGTCGAAGAGCTGGGTGAGGTCGATGTCGGAGGCGGTGCCCATGCCCTCGCAGCGCGGACACATGCCGCCGGTCACGCTGAAACTGCGCCGCTCCTTCACGGTCTTCCCGCCGCGTTCGACCGTCACCGCGCCCGACCCGCTGATCGAGGGGGTGTTGAAGGAGAACGCCCGGGGCGGGCCGATGTGCGGCCGGCCGAGCCGGCTGAACAGGATGCGCAGCATCGCGCCGGTGTCGGTGGCGGTGGCGACCGTCGAACGGGAGTGGGCGCCCATCCGCTGCTGGTCGACGATGATCGCGGTCGTCAGCCCGTCCAGCACGTCGACGTCGGGCCGCGCAGATGTCGGCATGAAGCCCTGGACGAAGGTGCTGTACGTCTCGTTGATCAGCCGCTGCGACTCCGCGGCGATCGTGTCGAACACCAGGGAACTCTTCCCCGAGCCCGAGACGCCCGTGAACACCGTCAGCCGGCGCTTCGGGATCTCGACGGTGACGTCCTTGAGGTTGTTCTCCCGCGCGCCGTGCACGCGGATCAGATCGTGACTGTCGGCGCTGTGGGGCGCGGAGTCGTCCTGCGCGGGCGACCGCGTGTCCGTCCTCGGGGCCATGCTCATCGTGTCTCCCTCTCCGGGGGTGGGGCGGCGCGTCGCCTGGCTCGATCCGACCGGCTACGAGCGGTACGTCCGATTATGCTTCGTTCGCGTTTTCCGCCGGATGGCCGCCGCGGCTGCTCACACGCTACGAGGCGGTGAACGGGTCGCGCTTCTCCATTCCTGACCGATCGCGCCCCGATCGCGCCCCGATCCCGCCCCGATTGCTCCCCGATTGCTCCCCGATCGCCCCGCCGATCCAGGCTCGATCCCGGCTCGATCGCGCCCGGGGAGGGGATCGCGCGCCATCCGTGATGGTTCGGCTACTGTCCGTGTTGTGTCGGTGGTGATGTCGGGCGTGCGCCGGATGGCGCGGAGTGGCTGGCCGGTGGTGGCCGTGGTGCTGGCCGCGCTGATCCATGTGCTCGCGTGCGCCCATGGCCCCCAGACGGCCACCGGACCGCGCGCCGACTCGCTGCCGCTGGTGGGCGCCGTGCTCACGGCGTCGGAGGCGGGGGCGGGGGCGGAGGCGGGGGCGCCGTCGAGGCCCGAGTCGGAGTCGGTACGGGAGTCGCCACCGGGGCCCGAGCCGGAGTCGGTACGGGAGTCAGTACGGGAGTCGCCACCGGGGCCCGAGCCGGAGTCGGTACGGGAGTCGGTACGGGGGCCCGCGCCGACCGGGTGCTGTGAGGCGGACGAGCCGGGGACCGTGGACCCGCCCGTACCGTGGACGCCGCCCGGTGCGGGCGACAGGCCGGGCGGCAGGGCCGACGCGGTCGCAGGGGAGGCCCTCGCGCCCGAGCCGGGGAGGGCGGGGCCCGGGTGGCCCGAGTCGGAGTGGGGCCGCGCCGCGCGGGTGCGGGCGGTGCTGGGGGTGTGGCGGACCTGACCGGACCGGGGTGCGCGGCCGTCCGCCGCCGACGCCCCGTTCCGCGCTCCGTTCCCGTCCCTCCGTCCTGCCGTTCCTCCCTCACCCCTTCCGCCGTCGCGCCTCGCAGGAGACCTGTACATGACTTCTCTCGGCATGCCCTCTTTGACGACCGCCGCTTCCCCGCCCGCCCGCATGTCCGCCTCCCCGCCCGTCCACACCCCCGCGGGACTCGTCGGTGACACGCCCGTGCTCTGGGTGGGGGAGCCCTTCACCCGGGCCGGGCGCGGCTTCTGGGCCAAGCTGGAGGGACACAACCCCGGCGGCATCAAGGACCGCACCGCCCTGTACATGACGGCCAGGGCCAGGGAGCGTGGCGACCTGCGGCCGGGCGGCCGGATCGTGGAGTCCACCTCCGGCACCCTCGGCCTCGGCCTCGCGCTGGCCGGGGTGACCTTCGGCCACCGGGTCACCGTGGTCACCGACCCGGGTACGGAACCGCTGACGCGCGGCCTGCTGGCGGCGTACGGCGCGGAACTGCACGTCGTACCGGAACCGCATCCCACGGGCGGCTGGCAGCAGGCCAGGCGCGAACGCGTGGGGCAGCTGCTCGCGGCCGATCCGGCGGCGTGGTGCCCCGACCAGTACCACAACCCCGACAACGTGGCCGCGTACGCCGGGCTCGCCCATGAACTCGCCGCCCAGCTGGGCAGGATCGACGCCCTGGTCGTCAGCGTCGGCACGGGCGGGCACTCCGCCGGGATCGCGCGGGTGCTGCGCGGCTGCTACCCCGCGCTGCGGGTCGTGGGGGTGGACGCCACCGGCTCCACGATCTTCGGGCAGCCCGCCGCACCCCGGCTGATGCGCGGTCTCGGCAGCAGCATCCATCCGCGCAACGTCGACTACACGCTCTTCGACGAGGTGCACTGGGTCGCGGCGGGCGAGGCGGTGTGGGCGGCCCGCGCCCTCGCGCGTGGCCGGTACACGAGCGGCGGATGGAGCGTGGGCGCGGTCGCGCTGGTGGCCCGGCACCTGGCCGCGCGGCTGTCCGCCGAGGCCCGGATCGTCGCGGTCTTCCCCGACGGGCCGCACCGCTACACGGGCACGCTCTACTCGGACGCCTTCTGCCACGAACACGGCCTGCTCGGGGCGCCGCCCGCCGAGTTCCCCGACGAGATCGACCGCCCGGACGAGCGCGCGGTCACCCGCTGGACGAGGTGCGTCACCGTCATCGACCCGCTGCCCGCGTCCGACCCGCTGCCCGCGCACGACGCGTGTCACGCCTCCGACCCGTCCCACGCGTCCGAGGTGCCTGACGCGTCTGAGGTGCCTGACGCCGAGCGCGCTGTCCGAGGCGCGGATGTGGGCACCCGTGGCCCGGCGGAGGTGAGCCGATGACCTCCGTATGGGCCACCACGCGCTCCTTCCCGTCCGCCGTAAGGCTGCTGATGGTCAATCAGTTCGCCATCAACTGTGCCTTCTACATGCTCATGCCCTATCTCGCCGCCCATCTCTCGGCCGATCTGGGCCTCGCCGCGTGGTCGGTGGGCCTGGTCCTGGGCGTACGCAACCTGTCCCAGCAGGGCATGTCCCTCCTCGGCGGCAGCCTGGCCGACCGGTACGGGTACAAGGCGCCGATCCTCGCCGGGTGTCTGCTGCGCACCGCCGGATTCGCGCTACTCGGATGGGTGGACGCGCTGCCCGCCCTGATCGTCGCCTCGGCGGCCACCGGGCTGGCCGGCGCGCTGTTCAACCCGGCGGTCCGCGCCGCCCTCGCCGACGGGGCGGGCGAGCGGCGGGTGGAGGCGTTCGCCGCGTTCAACGTCCATTACCAGGCGGGGATGTTGCTGGGCCCCCCGATCGGACTGGCCCTGCTGGTCGCCGACTTCCGGGCCGTGTGCACCGTGGCCGCCCTGATCTTCGCCGTGCTGACTCTGGTGCAGTGGCGCGCCCTGCCCGGCGGCGGTCCCGCCGCCGACGGCCGTCGGACGGGCGAGGGGGTGTGGGCGCAGTGGCGGACGGTGTCGGCCAACCGGCCGTTCCTGCTGTTCTCGCTCGCCATGATCGGCTCGTACGTCCTCGCCTTCCAGGTCTACCTGGCGCTGCCGCTGGCCGTCGGCGCGGCGCTGGGCGCCGCCGGTTCCCTCGCCACCAGCGGGCTGTTCGTGCTCTCGGCGGCGGTGGCGGTCCTGGGGCAGCTCAGGCTGACCGGCTGGGCGGGCCGCCGGTGGCCGGGCCCGCAGGCGCTGGTGTACGGCCTGCTGATCATGGGCGCGGCCTTCGTGCCACCGGCGATGCTGGCGGCCGTGACCGACGGCGGGGGCGCGCCCGCCGCCGTACTCGCGGCCCTGGCGCTGACCGTGGTGCTGCTGGCCGTCGGCGGCGCGGTGGTCTACCCGTTCGAGATGGACACCGTCGTCACCCTCTCGGGCGACCGCCTGGTGGCCACGCACTACGGCTTCTACAACACCCTGTCCGGGCTCGGCATCACCCTGGGCAACCTCGCCACCGGCGCCCTGTGGGACTTCGCGGGGCGCCACGACGCGCCCTGGCTGGTCTGGACGGTGCTCACCGCGACCGGCCTGGGCTGCGCGCTCGCGGTCCACGCCCTCGCCCGCACCGGAGCCCTGTCGGGCGGCCGTGTACCCGCGGCGCCCGTGGCCGCCTGACGGCCGCCGGGCCCGTACCCGGGGAATGCCGGGCGGCCCGGCCAAATCCGGTGCCCGGATGCCCAGTTGGTGGCATCCGGTGCGCCGGGGCCTTGTAGGTTGGACGCACATCGTTTGTACACATGTTCACCACAGGAGGCGCTCCCGTGTCCGATCGTGACCCCAGTGTTGACTCGTCCGCGGCCATACGGGCACGGATCGACACCGCCAAGCCGCATTCCGCGCGCTTCTGGAACTACTTCGTCGGCGGCAAGGACAACTACGACGTCGACCGCGCCGTCGGGGACCAGATCAAGGAGATCTTCCCCGGCCTGGTCGACGTCGCCCTGACGAGCCGTCACTTCCTCGGGCGCGCCGTCCGGCATCTCGTGGTGGACCGGGGCGTACGGCAGTTCCTGGACATCGGTACGGGGCTGCCGACGGCCGACAACACGCACGAGGTCGCCCAGCGCCTCGCGCCGGACTCGCGGATCGTCTACGTCGACAACGACCCGCTGGTGCTGGCGCACGCGCGGGCGCTGCTCACGAGCACGCCCGAGGGCAGGACCGACTACCTCGACGCCAACCTGTACGAGCCCGAGGAGATCCTCAAGGCGGCCGAAGGGACGCTGGACCTCTCGCGGCCCGTCGCGCTGATGATCCTCAACACACTCGGCCACGTCGCCGACTACGAGCAGGCCCGTTCGCTGGTGTCGCGGCTCATGGCCGGTCTGCCGTCCGGCAGTTACCTGGTGATCAGCGACTCCACCTCCACCAGCGCGGGCATGATCGCCGCGTCGGACGCGTACAACGCGAGCGGCGCGGTGCCGTACTACGTACGCAGCGTCGAGGAGATCGGCGGCTTCTTCGACGGGCTCGACCTCGTGGAGCCCGGGATCGCCCAGGTCACCCGGTGGCGCCAGGAGGCCGACGGCGCCGAGAGCGCCGAGGGCGGGGCGCCCGCGGTGGACGCGTACGGCGCGGTGGGCCGCAAGCCGTAGCCCGAGGGGCACGGTGGGGGCGCCGCCGTCAGCGCGGCGCCTCCCAGGTCACGGTCGTACCCCGCGCGCCGTCCCCGCCGTCCTCGCCGGAGGCGTCGTCGCGCGGGCCGTCGTCGCGCGGGCCGTCGTCCCGTACGGTCAGCCGCACCCCGTCCCGGTCGCCCGCCAGCCGCGCCGTCGCGTCGACCTCCACCTCGATCGACGTCACGCCGGTCCGCCGGTGCGCCGCCGCCAGCGCGCCGCGCAGCGCGCCGAGCAGCTCCTGGCCGGCCGGCTCGCCCACCAGGGTGTCCACCGGCCCGGTGAAGCGCACGGACGGCCGGAACCCCAGCAGGACCGCCGCGCCCCCCGTCTCGCGCAGCACCTTGCCCCGTACGCTCGTCGGGCCGTCGGCCGGAGGCTGCTGAAGCGCGAAGATCGTGGTCCGCACCTCCTGGATGGTGGAGTCCAGCTCGTCCACCGCCCGGCCGATCAGCTCGTCGAGACCGGTCCCCGCCACCCGCCGCCGCGTCGACTCCAGCATCATCTCGGTGGCGAACAGCCGCTGCACCACCAGATCGTGCAGATCGCGGGCGATCCGGTCGCGGTCCTCGAACACCGCGAGCTGCTCCCGGTCGTGCTGCGAGTCCGCCAGCACCAGCGCCAGCGCGGCCTGCGAGGCGAACTGGGTGGCCAGCAGCCGGTCCACCCCCCGGTACGGACGGCCCCCGCGGCGGCGCGGCAGGGCGAGCGTACCGATCAGCTTCCCGCCGCTCTGCAACGGCAGCATCATGGACGGTCCGAAGCGCGACCTCACATGGGTGGTCATCCGCGGGTCCGTGGACGAGTCCTCGATGAACACCGGCTCACCGCCCAGCAGTTGGACCAGGACCGGAGAGCCCGGCTCGATGGTGGTGCCGACGATGTCGCCCGGGTCGTCCACCGTGGACGCGGCGACGATCTCCATCCCGCCCTCCTCGGTCGGCTGGAGGACCACCCCCGCGAACGCGTCCGCGAGCACCCGCGCCGACTCGGCCACCGTGACCAGCGCGTCCACGGCGTTCCGCCCGGTCAGCAGCGCGGTGGTGACGGCGGCGGCGCCCTCGATCCACCGTTCGCGCTGCCGGGCCGTCCCGTACAGCCGCGCCGTGCCGATGGCGCCTGCGGCCTGGGCGGCCAGCACCCGCAGCAGGCTCTGGTCCTGCTCGGTGAAGGAACCGGTCCGCTTCTCCGTCAGATACAGATTGCCGAAGACCTCCCCGTCCAGCTCGACGGGGACACCGAGGAAGGACCGCATCCGGGGATGGCCGGGCGGCATCCCGCAGGACCGGGGGTCGGTGGTCAGATCGTCCAGCCGGATCGGCGCCGCCTCGTCCACGAGCGCCCCGAGCAGCCCGGTGTGGCCGTCGGGCAGCCGGCCGACGCGGTGCCGTTCGGTGTCGCTCATGCCGGACGTGAACAGCTCCGTCAGCCCGCCGCGCTCCAGATCGACGACGCCGAGCGCGCCGTAGCGCGTGCCGATCAGTTCGGTGGCCGTGTCCACGACGTGCTGCAGCCCGGAGCGCAGTTCGAGGTCCGTACCGATGCCCAGCACCGCTTCGAGCAGCAGGGGCAGCCGGGGCCCGGAGTCCGCACCGCCGCTCCCGGACCTGGTCCGCGCGCGCTTCACCGCGCTCTCGCCGTCCGGATGCGTCCC
>NZ_QQNA01000183.1:0-3003 GCF_003346515.1 Streptomyces corynorhini | reverse complement strand
CGCCGTGTTCTCGCCGTCCGGACGCGCCCCTGCGCCCTCGCCGTCCGTACGGCCCCCCGCGCCCTCACCGCCCGGACGGGCCCCCGCCTCCTCGCCCGGTCCTTCGCCGCTCCGGCCGCCGCCGCGTCCGTCGTTCACCCCGCGGATCTCAGTGCGCCTCGGCCAGCGGGTCCAGCACCATCGGCCTGACCTTGCCCTCCAGCATCGCGCCCAGCCCCAGCACGGCGCAGATGTCGGGCCGTTCCGCGATCGCCACCGGTACCCCCGTCGCGTCGCGCAGCATCTGGTCGAGCCCCGGCAGCAGCGCGCTGCCGCCGACCATCATGATGCCGCGGTCCGCGAGATCGGCCACCAGATCGGGCGGGCAGTCCCTGAGCACCTTTCCGATGCCGTCCAGGACGGCGGTCAGCGGCGTGTAGATCGCGTCCCGGACGGCGGCCGTGTCCACCAGCACCGAACGCGCGATGCCCGTCGCCACGTCCCGGCCGTGGATCTCGGTCTTCGACGGGCCGCGCGTGTTCAGGCCGTTGCCGCTGAGCGCGAGCTGCAACGGGCGCACGGAGTGGCTCGGCAGCAGCAGCTGGTGCTGGTGGCGCAGGTACTGGATCACCGCGTGGTCGATCGCGTTGCCGCCGATCGGGATCCGCTGCGCGGTGACGATCGAGCCGAGCGAGAGGACCGCCACCTGCGTGGTCGCCGCGCCGCACACCATGATCATGGTGGCGGTCGGCTGCTCCACCGGCAGCCCGCTGCCGACGGCGGCGGCGATCAGCGTGTCGACCAGCTCGACCCGGCGCGCGCCGAGCCCCACCAGCGTCTCCACGGTCGCGCGCTGGGCCAGCGGATCGCTGTCGTGCGGCGTACAGGCGGCGGCCCGCAGCCGGGGCTTGCGGCGCAGCTGACGGCGGAGCTTGTCTCCGAGGAGATGCCGGAGCATCCGCTGCGCCATCTCGACGTCGACCACCGTCCCGCCCCTGAGCGGCCGGGCGACCCGGATGTAGTCCGGGGTACGGCCCGTCATCTGCTCGGCGAGCGTGCCGACGGCGATGAGCGCGCCCGTACGGGTGTTGACGGCGGCGACACTCGGCTCGTCCACGACGAGCCCGGCGCCCTTCACGAAGACCCGGGTCCTGGCGGCCCCCAGATCGACGGCGATGTGGCAGCGGCGCAACTGCTCAAGACTGACGGTCACGGCAGGTCTCCCGAGAGCGCTGGCGGACGGTTCCCGGCGGCGGCCGGTCCTCTTCGCATACTGCGCCGCGCCGCGCCGCGCTGCCCGCTGGGCTGCTCCGTACGGGGGCCCGCGCCCGGTACGGAAATGACGGTCCGCCAGTTTCGGGACGGCCCGCGGAACCCGCGGAACCCGCGGAACCCGCAGAGCCCGTCGGGCCCGGGGCATGTCCGCGAAGGAGCGCCGTCCGCCCGACGCCGCGGGGTCCGCCCTACGGGCGGACGGCGCTCCTTTGAAGACAGGGTTCAGCGCGACCAGTACTGGAACAGCCCCCACGTGAACTCGGCGATCCGCTCCCCGCCGTCCGGCGCCACGCAGGCCAGCCGCAGCCGGGTCGGTGCCCCGCCCTTCATCGGCCGGGCCGGTGGGAAGGCCCGCGCCACCTCGTCCACCGTGCACGACCAGGGGCGCAGCTCCTCGGGCGTACGCGGCTGCGGACCCGCCGCCCCCGGCGCGCGCACCAGCCACTCGTTCCACACGGCGCCGCCGGGCCCGGTCATCACCTCGAAGCGCAGCCGGGGCCAGAGCGGTACGGGCCACAGCAGCGCCTCGCACTCCAGATCGCCGACCCGGCGCCGGAAGGTGTGCTCGGGCGCGCCGAGCACGGAGCGGTAGCGGGCCCGCGCGCCCCGGGTGCGCGGCGAGCGTGTCATGGCCTGCCAGCGCCGGTTGGCCTCGCGCATGTCGGCGCGGGAGGCGCCCAGTTCGCGTCGGGCGTCGTCGACCAGCTCCGGATGGTGGTCGGCCATTCTGCGCAACAGCACGAGCTGGAAGTCGAGTGGCCCGAACGGCCCGGGGGACGTCATGGCGCCCATCATGCCCGGCAGCGGAGTCCGGCATTCCACACAGGATCCTCACGGGCTCGGCTACCGCGGCGATGCCGCCGCCGCATAATCTGCGGTCGCCATGGACTACTGCCAGCCGTGCCGACGGCACCTCAACGGCGCGCTGACCTGCGCGGGATGCGGCGCCCCCGCCGACGTTCCGCCGCCGGTCCGCGCCCCGGAGACGACCGTCGCGTACGAGCTGACGCCTCCCGCGCGCGAGACCGCGCACGGTCCCCGGCGCGGCCGGGACGCCGCACCCCGCCCTACCGGACCGAGTCGGCGGCGCGGCAAGCGCGGGCGCGGGCGCGGGATCGTGATCGGCACGCTCGGTGTGGCGCTGGTGGCGGGTGCGCTGAGCCTGGCCGGGCTGGCCGCCGAGTCGCGGGGCTCGGACCGCGCCTCCTCCGTACGGGAGGACAGCGTCGTCGACCTCGACGGCGGACCCGGCCGTACGGACGGCCCCGCCACCCCCGATGCTCCCGGCCCGGCCTCCGGCACCGGATCCGCGTCGCCGTCGGACCCCGGGCCCGGAGCGGGCGGCGCCGCGACGGCCCCGGGCGGCGCCGGTGCCGCCCGTACCCCCGCCACCCCGGAGGCGTCCGGCCCGGCCGCAGGCGCTCCGGCGACCGGCGCGGGCGCGGGCGCGGCGACGGACGGGGACGACCCGGGCGCCGGTCCCGACCACGCCCCGGGGGCCCCGGCCACGGCGTCCACCGCGCCGCACACACCGGACCCCGGCGACGGCACGGCGCCCGGCACCACCGGGGGAGCGGGGGCGGGCGGCACCCCGGCCGCGAGCCCGCCGCCCGAGCACGCCCCCACCCCCACCCCCACCCCCCCTCCCACCCCGGCGCCCGAGCCGTCCACGACCTGCACGCCGATCCTGTGGTTCTGCCTTTGACGGCAACGCGGCACGGCTTCCGGCCTCGGGAAATGAAGCGGTGC
>NZ_QQNA01000182.1 GCF_003346515.1 Streptomyces corynorhini | reverse complement strand
CCCTGTCCCACCGCCCGGAACTTCCACTGTCCCTGGCGGCGGTACAGCTCGCCGAGGACGAACGCCGTCTCCACGCTCGCGTCCCGGCTCTCGTAGCGCGCGATCTCGGCGCCGGTCGCGGCGTCCAGCACCCGCACCCGGAGCCCCGGCACCCGGCCGAAGGTGCCGCCGTCCGCCGAGGCGGCCAGGACGATCCGTTCGACGGCGGGTTCCACGCGCGTGAGGTCGACGGCGAGGGTGTCGGTGAAGCCCGCGCCTTCGGGCCGTTTGCCCTCGTGCCGTACCGCGCCCGAGGTGTGCGCCGGCTGGTTGTAGAAGACGAAGTCGGCGTCGGAACGGACCTTGCCGGAGACGAGGAGCAGCGCGGAGGCGTCGACATCCGGCACCCCCGGTCCTGAACTCCATCCCAATTCCACGCGGACAGCCGGTGCGGACACCGGAAGATTCGCTCCCTTAAGCATGGACATGATCGCCCCCATCGTGAGTCGCGGTGTCCGAGGATTCCATCCGTCCAACCTAATCGGCGGGCCGCCGTCCGACCCCGGCGGGACCCGCCGGTAACCGCCCGTCAGCTCGCCCTTTACACGATCCGAACATGTGAGGACGACCGATTTTCCCAAGTTCGCTCGCATTGGGGATCCGAAGTCGCCCACACCTCCCCAAAGAAGCCTCTTATCCGACTCCCCAACCCGGTGCGCGGTGGCTTAACTTATGTTCCATGACCTCCCCCCGCTCCACCTACGGCGGCGGCTACTACTCCGCGCCGTCCTTCCCGGACACCCCTATCTACGACTCCCTGGTCGCGGAGCGGGGCACGCCTCAGATCGCCCCGATCCGAGTGCCCGCCGCGTACGACACGAACAACAGCTACCTGCCCGCCCTGCCCGCCGCGCTCCCCGCGCTGCCGTCGGGACCGTCGCAGTCCATGCCGTCCTACGGCGGCGGCTATCAGCAGCCGCAGCAGATGCAGCCGACGCCGCAGCCCATGCCGCTCCAGCAGGCACCGGCGCCGTACATCCCGCAGCAGGGCGCGCCCCGTGGCTACCAGGGCCAGCCCTACCAGCAGGCGCCGCAGCCCCCGCAGCAGCCGCAGCGCCCGATGCCCGGCACGGGGTACGAGGCGATGCGGCCCGCGGCCGCCAGGCCGGTGCCCGCGCAGCCCGCTCCGTACGACGACCCGTACAACCGGCCCTACCAGACCAGGGGGTACTGACCGGGGGCCGCCCTCGCGCGGCTCATCGGTGTGCTGACCGGCCGGAGGTCAATGGCCGGTGACAGGATGGCGCCATGCCGAAGTCACCCGACGCCGTTCTGCACGCTCTGTGGGTCCACCCGGTCAAGTCGATGGCCGGGCATACGCCGGACAGGGCCGCCGTGGAACCCTGGGGACTGGCCGGGGACCGCCGTTGGACGCTGATCGACGGCACGGGGAAGGTGGTCACCCAGCGCCAGCGGCCACGGCTGGCGCTCATCGGGGCCGAGCTGCGGCCGGACGGCGGGGTCCGGCTGTCCGGGCCCGGTCTGGAGCCCGTGACGGTCGCCGTGCCGCGAGCGGAGGGCGCGGCGGGGGGAGCCGCGGGCGGGGACGGGGCCGTCCGCACGACGGTGGCGGACATTTTCGGGACGAAGGTCGAATCGGTGCCTGCGGCGTCCGGCACACCCGACGCGCACCGCCTGTTGAGCGAGTACCTCGGGGTGGAGGTCAGACTCGTACATCTCGACGACCCGGCCCGTCGCCGGGCCGTCGACCCGCTCTACGGGCGGCCCGGGGAGACGGTCTCCTTCGCGGACGGATTCCCGGTGCTCGTCACCACGCTCGCGTCCCTCGACGCCCTCAACTCCCTGGTCCGGCAGGGGGACCATCCGGAGGAGGGCCCGCTGCCCATGGACCGGTTCCGGCCCAATCTCGTGGTGGCCGGTACCGAGCCCTGGGCGGAGGACGGCTGGCGGCGCCTCGCCGTCGGAGAAGTGACCTTCCGCGTCGCCAAGCCCTGCGGGCGGTGTGTCATCACCACCACGGACCAGCACACCGCCGAGCGCGGCCGGGAGCCGCTGCGCACCCTGGGCCGCCACCGGCTCTTCGACGGCAAGCTGGTCTTCGGCCAGAACCTGGTCCCCGAGCGCACCGGAGTCCTGCGGGTGGGCGATCCGGTGACCGTCCTGGAGTGACCGCTCCCCCGCTGGCGCCCGACCGGTCGAACGCGGCTCCGTGATAAGGCTGTTGGGGCGGCCGGGGCGCGGGGCGGGCGGTGTGCCGCGGGCGGCGGGGGCCCGGGTGAGCTTGCTCTCTCTTCCCGGCCATCGCGCTCGTTCGCCGCGGCCCGGGGCTACAACGGAGAGGGGAAGGGGGTGCGGATCCGTGCGCACCATCGTGGGACTCCGGCGCTGGCGGCACAACCCCCTGTGCCGCCGCACCGATCTTGTCGAGGCGTGGCTGGCGCTGACCGCCGCCGTGCTCATCGCGCTGGCCGCGCCGGCGGTCGGTCTGCTCTGCGGGCGCGCGGTCGACGCCACGCTGCGCGAGACCGTACGGCTCCAGCACGAACAACGGCACCGTACGGAGGCCGAGGTGATCGCGCTCTCCGCGGAGCGCGTCCCGCTCGTGTACGACGTCGAGTCGCCGGTGGGCCAGGATCTGGGCGGCCGGGTGGTGGCCACCTGGCGGGCGCCGGACGGGTCCACCCGCACCGATACGCTCTCCGCACCGCTGCGTGACCCGCACCCCGGTGACACCTTCGTCTTCTGGACCGACCGGCACGGCGACGAGGCCCAGGCCCCGATGACCGCGACGGCGGCGCGGGCCCACGCGGTCTTCGCCGGCCTCGGATCGGCGGTGCCGGCGGTCGTGTTGGTGGAGTGCGGGCGACGGCTGGCCGTATGGCGTCTGGTACAACGGCGGTACGAGCGGCTGGACCGGGCGTGGGCGCGGGCCGGTCCCGACTGGGGGCGCACCGGGGCGGGCAGCTGAGGCGACCGCCCGGCGGCACCGTCGGCCGGGCCGGACCCGGCTCTTGCGTCAACTCCGCGGTGCCACGCGCGCTACGGTGGTGCCCGCCCGGTCCGCAGCCCAGGCCGGGAAACGGGGCAGGCACCCGGAACGGCACGGCACGGGCAATCGCACGAGGTGGGGACAGAGCAACGCCATGGCACAGGGCACGGTCCAGGTGACGCACACCGGCACATCCCGTTGGCGCCGCCGCACGGGCGAGTACGCGTCTCTCGCCGCGGCCCTGGAGGCGGCGGGCGACGGCGACATCCTCACCGTGGCGCCGGGTACGTACCGGGAGAACCTCGTGGTCACCCGGGCGGTCACGCTGCGCGGCCCGGAGGGCTCGCTCGGCTCCGTGCGGATCGCGCCCGCCGACGGCGTGCCCCTGACGGTGCGGGCCTCGGCGACCGTCCAGGACCTCCATGTGGAGGGACAGGACGCGACGGCCCCCGCGCTGCTGGTGGAGGACGGCACGCCGGAGCTGGCCGATCTGCGGATCGTGACCCGCTCCGCGGCGGGCATAGAGGTGCGCGGCGCCGCCAGGCCGACGGTGCGCCGCTGCACGGTCGACAATCCGGCCGGGGTCGGCATCGGCGTGCTCGACGGCGCGGGCGGGGTGTTCGAGGAGTGCGAGATCGTCGCCGCCGGTCAGGCCGGTGTCTCCGTGCGCGGCGGCGCGCACCCCCGGCTGGAGCGCTGCCGCGTCCACCACGCCTCGGGCTCCGGGCTCTCCGTCACCGGTGAGGGCAGCGGTCTGGAGGCGATCGGCTGCGAGGTGTACGAGATCAAGGGCACCGGGGTGCAGATCGCCTCCCGCGCCGCCGCCCACCTCACCGACTCCTCCGTGCACCGCACGTCGGCCGACGGGATAACCCTGGACACCGACGCGGTGCTGACCCTCTCCGACTGCGACATCCACGACATCCCGGAGAACGCGGTCGATCTGCGCTCCCGCTCGGTGCTGACCCTGACCCGCTCCACGGTGCGCCGCTTCGGCCGCAACGGACTCTCCGTCTGGGATCCCGGCACCCGGGTGGACGCCAACCAGTGCGAGATCCATGACAGTACGGGCGACTACCCGGCGGTGTGGATCAGCGACGGCGCGACCGTCGTGCTCGACTCCTGCCGGGTGCACGACGTGCCCGACGCCCTCTTCGTCCTCGACCGCGGCTCGCGCGCCGATGTGGTCGACAGCGACATCTCCCAGGTGCGCAACACGGCGGTGTCCGTGAGCGACGGCGCGACCGCGCAGCTCGACGACTGCCGGATCAGGGAGGCGTCCACGGGCGCCTGGTTCCGCGACCACGGCAGTGGCGGCACGCTCAGCTCCTGCACGATCGACACCGTGCAGACCGGGGTGATCGTCACCAAGGGCGCCGACCCCACCATCGAGCGCTGCACGGTCACATCGAGCGCCGAGGCCGGCTTCTACGTCTCCGCCGAGGGCCGGGGCACCTTCCACAACTGCCGGGTCACCGGGAGCGGCGGCTACGGCTTCCACGTGATGGACGGCTGCCGTACGACGCTCACCCGGTGCCGTACGGAGCGGTGCGCGCGCGGCGGGTACGACTTCGCCGAGGACGGGCCGACCGCCGAGGACTGCACCAGCGACGAGAGCGGCGTGCTGACCCCGCCGCCCCTGGGCGCCGCCTCCCCGGCCTCCGAGGCACCCGCCACGCTGACGGCGGCGCAGACCTCCCCCGGGCTCCTCGGCGCGCTCCCACCGGCTCCCGCCACCGTGACGGCGGCGCCCGACAGCGCGCCCGCGACGACGGCGCGCGACTCCGAGGACGTGCTCGGCGAACTCGACGCGCTGGTGGGCCTGGAGAGCGTCAAGCGCGAGGTCCGGGCGCTCACCGACATGATCGAAGTGGGCCGCCGCCGCAAGGAGGCGGGCCTCAAGGCCGCCTCGGTCCGCCGCCATCTGGTCTTCACCGGCAACCCCGGCACCGGCAAGACGACCGTGGCCCGGCTGTACGGCGAGATCCTGCACTCCCTGAAGGTGCTGGAGCGCGGCCACCTCGTCGAGGTCTCCCGGGTCGACCTGGTCGGCGAGCACATCGGGTCGACGGCGATCCGTACCCAGGAGGCGTTCGACCGGGCGCGCGGCGGTGTGCTGTTCATCGACGAGGCGTACGCGCTCTCCCCCGAGGACTCGGGACGGGACTTCGGCAAGGAGGCCATCGACACCCTGGTGAAGCTGATGGAGGATCACCGGGACGCCGTGGTAGTGATCGTCGCCGGGTACACCGCCGAGATGGAACGCTTCCTGACGGTCAACCCCGGTGTGGCGTCCCGTTTCTCACGGACCATCACCTTCAGCGACTACGAGCCGGAGGAGCTGCTGCGCATCGTGCGCCAGCAGTCGGACGAGCAGGAGTACCGGCTGGGCGAGGGGACGGCCGAGGCGCTGCTGGCCTACTTCACGGCCCTCCCCAAGGGGGCGGCCTTCGGCAACGGCCGTACCGCCCGCCAGACGTTCGAGTCGATGGTGGAGCGGCACGCGGGCCGGGTCGCCCAGCTGCCGGAGACCAGCACCGACGATCTGACCCTGCTCTACGCGGACGATCTGCCCGAACTGTCCTGAGCCCGCCGGTCGTCGCGCTGCGGGGGCAGCAGCGGCGGCGGCAACCGGTCGAGCAGCGCGGCGCGTTCCTCCGCGAACACCGGATCGGCCTGGTAGTCGGAGTGGCCGAGGATCGGCTCGGGCAGCGGGTGTTCCACCGTACGACTGTAGGCCGACGGATCGGTGAGCGGGCCCCGGTCGACCTCGGGGCGGTCGCCGTGGGCGGACACCCTGACGGGCCCGCCGATGGGGTCGGTGGCCCGCCACAGATTGCGCCAGCAGTGCAACTCGGCCGACAGCCGCTCCAGTTGCCCACCGCCGAAGTAGGCGGGGAACCAGCGGCCGTAGAGCCGCTCCAGGGGCGAGCCGTACGTCAGCAGCGCGACGCGGTGCCGGGTGGCCGCCGGTAGCTGCCAGACGGCGGCGGCGGCCAGCACACTGCCCTGCGAGTGCCCTGACAGGACCAGCCTGCCCCCGGTGCGCCGGGTCCAGGCGACGATGCGCCAGGTCAGATCGGGGACGGCGCGCTCGGCGTAGCAGGGCGGCGCGAAGGGGTGGGCGGCGCGCGGCCAGAAGGTGCCCACGTCCCACAGGATGCCGATGGTGCGGCGCGCGGCGGGGTCGCGGTAGGCGCGCCGGCCCCAGGTGACGAAGAGTACGAAGCCGAGCCCGATCAGCCAGGAGCCGACCGCCTGCGCGGTGTCGGCCACGGACTCGACGAACGAGTCGGTGCCCCGCGCGGCCTGTCCCGGCACCTCGCCGCTCAGCCACGACCCGGCGACGGCGGCGGCGCCGAGCAGCAGGGAGGCACCGGAGACCACCCCCACCAGCCTGGGCACGGCGTCGGTGAGCGCGGCGCGGGCGCGGGCGCCCGCCACCTGGCGGCTGCGCAGGGTGTCGCCGCGCACCGGGCCGTACTCCCGCTCGACGACCGGGACGAGGGCGCGGGCGGCGCGCTCGGTCCGTAGGGCGAGCGTGCCCGCCGGGATCAGCAACAGGACGATCAGCACCGGGATGACGGACGCCTGCCAGCTCAGCAGCACCGGCGGACCGGGGATCACACCGCCGTCCATGCCGGGGGTGGCGTCGCCGTCCAGCCAGTCGGCGACGCGCTGCGCCACCCCGCCGGTCATCACCCCGCCCAGGGCGCAGGCGAGCATCGCGACGGCGGGCCCGGCGAGGCCGCGCATCGCCGTACGCGGCTGCGGCACGCGGCGGTACAGCCGACGGGCGATCACCACGAGCGCCACGATGAACACGACCTGCGCCAGGGCGAGGACCCGGAAGACCAGGGTGCCGGGGGCCGCGCCGCCGGAGACCCACTCCGGGCGTGACCAGCCCGCGTATCCGACGGCGAGAGCGAGCAGGACGAGCGAGACCTCGGGCAGCCGGGCGGTCAGCAGCCCGTCGAGGGAGCCGTCGCGCCTGCGTTCGCTGCGGCCCCTGCCGCACACCACCCACACCACGACGGCGGCGCAGCACACCAGCGCGGCCTGGAGCAGCGTGCCGACCGCCGACAGCGGCCCGCTCCCGGTGCGCCGGTCCTGGTCGGCGGCGGCGACGGTGAGCGCGGCGGCGACGGTGAGGAATCCGGCGGCGGTGTGCGCGGCGCGCAGCCGGGCGACGAGCCTGCGGCCGTACCAGAAGCCGGGCCGGCCGAGCGCGGGCCGTACGGTGTCGGCGCCGGGCGCGGCGGGGGCGTCGGGGGGCGTGGGGGCGTCAGGGGGCATGGGCGCGTCAGCGGGCGTGGGGACGTCGGGTGTCGTCGGCCGGATCCGGACGCTGGGCTTCTCGTCACCGGGCGGCCGCTGGGCCTCGTACGCGCTCCAGGTGCGGTTGGAGAGGTACCAGAGGAACCCCACCAGCGCCGTCGGCACCGTCGCGGCCAGGGCGAGCCTGCGGCCGGGCTGCGACCACCAGCCCTGCCGCTCCGCCGAGAGAAAGCCGAGCCAGGAGCGGTGGGCGACGCACTCGGCGGATCCGGCGCACTGCCACGCCGTCAGATCGAGGGCGACCTCGCAGGCGGCGGCCGTCAGCAGGACGGTGAGGGTGAGGGCGACCAGCCGGACCAGCACCCCGTACAGGCGCTGGGACTTGCTGAGGCCCTTGGTGACGGGCCGCATCCAGTGGGCCAGGTTGACCACCATGAAGGGGAGCAGCAGCAGCCACAGGGCCCGTGAGCCGTTGCCCGAGGTGAGATGGGACCAGCAGTACGCCTCGGGGATCGGACCGTCGCGGTCGCGGTCGCGCTCGGGGTGCAGCTCGGCGTCGACGTCGTCGGGGCGGCGGTACACGGCGGCCGTCTCGTCGCCGGTGATCCTGACGGCGCGCGGGTCGTCGAGCATCTGCTGCGGGGTGGCCCCGCCGACGCCGTGGACGAGCAGTTCGAGGGCGGCTCCGCCGGTGCCGGGTCGGGACGGCTCGGGGCGCGGTGGCTCGGGTTCCGGTGTCCCGGGATCCGTCGTGCTGAGGGGCGGGGTCCGAGGATCCGGTGTCCGGGAATCCGGTGTCCGAGGATCCGGCGTCGGGGAATCCGGGGTCGGGGGATCCGGGGTCTCAGGTGGCACTTCGGGTCTCGCTCTCACGGTGGTCAGGAGTGGGGGGCGGGAGAGGGACGGAACCGGCACGGTGGCACCGGAGCCCACCAGAATCGCCGACGACAGCCGAGGCGCACCCGGTCGTCACCGAATCTCCCCGGCCCCCGCCACCGGCAACCACCGGGGTGACTGTCGGATCCCCGTGCGAGGATGAGTGCCCCCATGGACGAAGGAAGGACACGCCCGGCGGTGAGCGACAACCAGAGCCTCCTCGCGGAGCAGCGCCGCGCCCTGATCCTGGACGAGGTGCGCCGACGCGGCGGGGTCCGCGTCAACGAGCTGACGCGCAGGCTCAATGTCTCCGATATGACCGTGCGCAGAGACCTGGACGCGCTGTCCCGGCAGGGCGTCGTGGAGAAGGTGCACGGCGGCGCGGTGCCGGTGGTCGAGGCGAGTACGCACGAGCCGGGTTTCGAGGCGAAGTCCGCGCTGGAGCTGACGGCCAAGGAGGACATCGCCCGCGCGGCGGCGGCCCTGGTTCAGCCGGGGAGCGCCGTCGCGCTGTCCGGCGGAACCACCACGTTCGCGCTGGCCCGTCGGCTGCTGGACGTTCCTGAGCTGACCGTGGTGACCAACTCGACGCGGGTGGCGGACGTCTTCCACACGGCGCAGCAGCAGACGGGCGCGGCGGGCGCCGCGCGTCCCGGGGCGGCCATGGTGGTCCTGACGGGCGGCGTGCGCACGCCGTCGGACTCGCTGGTCGGACCGGTGGCCGACCAGGCGATCCGCTCGCTCCACTTCGACATGCTGTTCCTCGGGGTGCACGGCATCTCGGTGGAGGCCGGTCTGTCCACGCCGAACCTCGGGGAGGCGGAGACGAACCGGCACTTCATGCGGTCGGCCCGCCGGGTGGTGGTCGTCGCCGACCACACCAAGTGGGGCAAGGTGGGGCTGAGTTCCTTCGCCACGCTGGACCAGGTCGACACCTTCGTGACGGACGCGGGGCTGTCGGACGAGATCCGCGAGGAGATCACCGAACACCTGCCGGGACTGGTGGTGGCGGGTCCGGGCGCCGACGCGGACGGGGAGCGGTCCTAGACGCAATACCAGTGACATAGGGGCCAGTTCGGCGGCCTCAGCTGCGGAAACACGGTCCGCCGACAGCCCCGGCAGCCGCAAAGTCACTGGTATTGGTCCTAGACGAGTAAGTCCGAAGTCCCGTCCGCGGGGAGGCGCCATGCACGCACATCCGAGGCGTTCGACGCGTCCTTCGGAAGCCGAGCGCTCCCGCACGGCGGAGCTTCGCCCCCGTACCGGATGTACCGGGGTGATCCCGCCAACGCGGCGCGCGTGCGTGCCGGGCGCCACGGGGCAGGCGGGACTCTGAAGACAGGGCCCAGGGCCTCCCGTTCGGATCATGCCGGGCTCGCGGGCCCTGGCGACGCGCCTCGCCGCGTCGTCGACCAGGCGGGACTTTGACGACAGGGCCTGGGACACGCCGCGGGAGCGGCGCGAGCGGGGTCCTCGACCGGCGCCTTCCGGGTGGAGAGCCGCGTCCGGCCTACGATCGCCGGGTGAGCGTCTTCCGTATCGACCGTACGACGCCGCTGACCGCCGACGAGGCGTGGCGGCGGCTGACCGACTGGCCCGCGCACGCGCGAGGGGTCCCCCTCACCAGGATCTCCGTCCTCACCCCGGGCCCGACCCGCGTCGGGACGCGCTTCGTGGCCCGCACCGGGTTCGGGCCGGCGGCGTTCGACGATCCGATGGAGGTCGTCCACTGGCAGCCGCCCGCGCCGGGCGTGCCGGGCCGCTGCCGTCTGGAGAAGCGCGGCAGGGCCGTCACGGGCTGGGCCGAGATCCACGTGCGCCACGGGTCGGTGCACGGCGGGGGCGCCACCCGGGTGTGCTGGGAGGAGGATCTGCGGGTCGGCCGACTGCCGCGCGTGTTCGATCCGCTGACCGCGCGCACCGGTCGGGCCGTGTTCGGGCACGCCGTCGGCCGCCTGCTGCGCGGCCCCGCCGAGGACCGCCCTGGAGGCGGCCTCGACGAGCGTTCAGCAGGCGGCGGAGCCCCTGGGGGCTCCTGACGGGGTGATCAGCGGATCAGCGGGCGGTCAGGACTCCTCGAAGTAGGCGTCCAGGACCTTGTCGAATCCGGCGGTCCACTCCTGGAGGCTGCTCTTGGCCGTCGTCTCGACCTCCGCGGTGAACCAACGGCGGTCGGACACATGGACGGTGACGGTGAACCTCCGGGGGAACCGGAGGGTGGCGATCTCCACCGCGCCGATCTCGTCCCACCGGAAGTCGGCCTCCTCCTCGTCCAGCCGGAACCGGATTCCGTCGCGGTCGGCCGTGATCGAGCCCCGCCGGTCGGCGGCCTCGAATTCGGGGCCGTCCGCCGTCTCCGCTTCCGCCGCCGTGGCCGCTTCCGCGCCCGCTTCCTGCTCCGTTGTCCCTGAGTCCTCCGAGTCCTCTGGCTTCTCTGGCTCTTCCGGCTCCTCCGGCTCTTCTGACTCCTTCTTGCCCTCCGGCTCCGCCTCGGGGGCTGCGTCGGCTGCCGTGGCGGCGTCGTCGGGGACGGTGGCCTCGGGTTCCGGCTCCACGGCCGGATCCGTCTTCTTCTCCGTCGCGGTTCCCGCCGCCCCGGTGCGGGGGGCTGTCAGTCCGGGGATGTATGCCGGATCTGTCCCCACGGCGAACTCGGGCTGGATCTTCGGATCTATGCGCTGCTCCACGGCGGGCAGTATGAACGACGAAGCTGTATGAGACCAGTGGCCCCCTTGTGAGACCGGCCGGTGTCGCGCGGCTCACCCACGTCCCGCGCCCCTCACCGGCCTTCGCCGCCCGGCTCCACGGCGTCCAGGAGCGCCATGTCCCGCGCCGTGAGGCGCAGCGCCCCGGCGGCCACGTTGTCCGCCAGATGGCCGGGGTCGCCGGTGCCCGGGATGGCCAGCACGTGCGGCCCCTGCCGGAGGGTCCACGCCAGCCGGACCCGTGCGGGCGACACGCCGTGCGCGCGGGCCACGGCGAGCACCTGCGCGTTCTCCCCTGCGGGTACCCCGGCCTCGCGCCCGGCGCCCGCGATCGCGAAGAACGGCACGTAGGCGATGCCCTGTTCCGCGCAGGCCCGCAGGAGCGCGCGCTCCTCGGCGGGCGCGCCGACTCCGTACGCGTTCTGCACGCAGACCACCGGCGCGATGGCCGTCGCCTCCGCGAGGTGGTGGGCGCGGACGTGGGAGATGCCCAGATGGCGGATGAGCCCGGCGTCCCGCAGTTCGGACAGCGCGCCGAAGCGGTCGGCGAGCGAGGCGTGTTCGGCGCTGCGCGGCAGCCGCAGGTTCACCACGTCGAGATGGTCCCGGCCGAGCTGGCGCAGGTTCTCCTCGACCTGTCCGCGCAGTTGCCCGGGGGTGGCCCACCACCACTCGCCGGAGGGGTCTCGGCCGGGGCCGACCTTCGTGGTGATGACCAGCCCTTCGGGGTACGGGGACAGCGCCCGGTTGATCAGTTCGTTGGCGGAGCGCAGCGGGGAGAAGTAGAAGGCGGCGGTGTCGAGGTGGTTCACGCCGAGTTCGAGCGCCGCGCGCAGGACCGCCGTCGCCCGCTGCCGGTCGCTCGGGGTGCCGTCGGCGTTCGCCGTCAGGCGCATCGCGCCGAATCCGATCCTGTTGACCTTCAGGTCGCCGAGTTCCCAGGTGCCGACGGACGCCGCGTTGATCGTTTCTTCAGCCATGGCACGGGAGTATGACCGTACGACTGTCCGGCGGGACGCCGGGACGCCGGGACGCCCAGCCAACAGGGCGCCGGGGGTCAGTCCTCCGGCCAGGAACCCGTCGCCAGGAAGTGTTCGAGGGTCGCGGTGTACGGCCCGATGTCCAGGCCCTGTTCGGCCAGCCAGGTGTCCGCGTAGTACTTGTCGAGGTAGCGGTCGCCGGGGTCGCAGAGGAGCGTGACCACGCTGCCCGTGGTACCGGCGGCGACCATCTCCGCCACGATCCTCAGGGCGCTCCACAGCCCGGTGCCGGTGGAGCCGCCCGCCTTGCGGCCGATGGCCCGTTCCAGGACGCGTACGGCGGCCACGCTCGCCGCGTCCGGGACCTTCATCATCCGGTCGATGGCGCCGGGCACGAAACTCGGCTCCATCCGGGGCCGTCCGATGCCCTCGATGCGGGAGCCGCGCTCGCTGTGCGCGGTGGGGTCGTGGCGGGTCCAGCCGTCGAAGAAACAGGAGTTCTCCGGATCGGGGACGCAGATGCGGGTGTCGTGCTGCATGTAGTGGACGTAGCGCGCGATGGTCGCGGAGGTGCCGCCCGTACCCGCCGTGGCGACGATCCAGGCGGGCTCCGGATAGCGTTCCAGTCTCAGCTGCTGATAGATCGACTCGGCGATGTTGTTGTTGCCCCGCCAGTCGGTGGCGCGCTCCGCGTAGGTGAACTGGTCCATGAAGTGGCCGCCGGTCCTGGCGGCGAGGTCCGCCGACTCCTGGTAGATCATCCGCGCTTCGGAGACGAAGTGGCACCGGCCGCCGTGGAATTCGATCAGCCGGCACTTCTCGGGGCTGGTGGTGCGCGGCATGACCGCGATGAACGGGACGCCGATCAGCTTGGCGAAGTACGCCTCGGAGACGGCCGTCGAGCCGCTGGACGCCTCGATCACCGGCTTTCCGGGGCGGATCCAGCCGTTGCACAGCCCGTAGAGGAAGAGGGAGCGGGCCAGCCGGTGCTTGAGGCTGCCGGTCGGGTGCGTCGACTCGTCCTTGAGGTAGAGGTCGATGCCCCACCGCTCGGGCAGCGGAAAGAGCAGCAGATGGGTGTCGGCCGAGCGGTTGGCGTCGGCCTGGACCTTGCGTACGGCCTCCTTGAGCCAGGCGCGGTAGCCGGAGTCGCTGCGGTCCACGTCGACGGTGGCCGGGGCCGAGGGCGGAGCGGTCGCGGGGGCGGTCGTCGGTGCCTCCGTCGATGTCCCGTCCCGGCCGGTGGCGGAACCGGATCCGTCCCTGTGCGTCATGTGCGGCGCTCCTCGCTCCTCGATCCGGCCCCTACCGCACCGTACCGCCACCACCTGCGCAAACGCTGACTTTGGGGATCCATAGGAATGCCTTCTGGAGCGGGCGCGGGAGCCCTGGGGAAAGGGCGCTCTGGTGCGCGCCCGGATACTTGTGCACACTGCCTTGAGGGGATTTACAGGGATTCGCAGGGAATGGCACGGAGGGGGCTGAGAGGCCATGGCGGAACCGGAGTTCAACGCGCGTGGAGTCCTGATCGAACGGTGGCCCCGCTCGCTGACCACAGCCGGTCAGGTGCTGATCCAGGACGGCAGGCTGGCGTTGCTGACCAGCTACGGCCGGGTGATCGACAGCGCCCCGCTGCGGGCCGTGCGGGCGGCGCGGCCGTGGTTCGCGGGCAGCGGCAGCGCGGTCGCCACCGTCAACGGCATCCGGTATCGGCTGACGATGGGGCAGCGCGGGCGCAGGCCGGACGCGACGGCGCTGGTCAGGCGCTTCATGGAGGCCGTGAGCAGAACGAGCCACGGCTGAGGAGCGCCGGGCCGCCGCCCTGGCCCGCCACCTTGACCCCCGTCCGGGTGCGCTGCCGGGCGCGTCGGCCAAGTGCGTCTGCTCAGCGCGTCTGCCAGTGCGTCGGCCCAGCGCGTCTGCCAGTGCGTCGACCCAGCGCGTCTGCCGGGTGTTCCACCGCGCCGTTACGCCCTTCGCGGGCCCGCGAGTTGCGAAGTCGATCCTCCTGAGTCACGCTGGTCTCATATCACTCAGGGTTAACCGGCGGTGACGCTACGATCCAGCCCCGCCGGGCGGGATCGGCAGCGCGCCAGCTGCAGGATCCGATCTTCGTCTTCTTCCGGACCTCATTCGGGGAGTCGCGGCCGTGATCAGCCTTCCCAGCAGGCACTGCACGGTGGAGCTCCAAGCCCTGCCGTCGCGGATCGGACAGGTCCGCAGAATCATCTCGGCGCAATTGCGCTACTGGCATCTCGATCCGCTGATCGACCACGCGGCACTCGGCGTCACCGAGCTGCTCACCAACGTCCACCGGCACGCCGAACCGGACAAGCTCTGCACCGTCGACATCGAGCTGCTGCTCGAACGGCTCACGGTCTCCGTCAGCGATCACGATCCACGGCTGCCCGCGGTCAACGACGCGGGCCCCCTGGACACCGGCGGCCGGGGCCTCGCGCTGATCGCGGCCGTCAGCGAGAGCTGGGGCATCAGACGCCGGGGCGATACGGGAAAGAGCATCTGGTTCACCCTGCCCGCGCCGCCCTCCGCCCTGGCGCCGCCCCTGCGCGCGGTGTACGGCGCGACGACCGACGGCCCCTTCCTGGGGGCGGCGTTCGGCGCGGCGGGCCACGAGAGCGGGAACAGGGCGGTCCGGTCCACCGTGGTCGGCTGACCACACCGCGCCGCGCCGCACGGCACACACCACACCACACCGCACCGCGCCACACCGCACCGCACGGACGGCACGGCACGGCACCGCACGGCATCACGCGGACGGCACGGAATCGCACGGCACGGCACCGGTCACCGGGGCGGTGGGGTCATACGGCCCCGGTCCTGCCCTTGTCGCCGAACTGCTCGTCCAGGACGGACAGCCGACGCCAGTACTCGTCCTCGTCGATCTCCCCCGCGGCGAACCTGCGGCCGAGCATCGCGATCGGCGACTGGTCGTCGTGCGCGGGCGCGGAAGGCCGCCACGGCCCCCGCGGGCCGCCGCCGCGCCCGGCGCGTCCGCCGCGCCGGCCACGCCAACCGGCCCGGCGCAGCAGGGTGCTCACAACGAAGAAGGCGGCTCCCCAGAACAGCGGGAAGAGAAGGATCCATGGGCCGGGTCCGGCGTGGAACGCCAGGGTGTTCATCTTGACTCAGCTCCTCGAAGAGGTCTCGCGGCCTGCCTTTCCGGCCGCTTCAGAGCCTCGCCCCCCGAGGGGTCCCGGCGCGTCGTCCCGTCGGCTGCCGTCCCCGTACCACCGGGGAAGTACTGGCGGCCCCGCCGCTGCTCCCCCGGCGACGTCCCCGCGCAGGTCGCGGTGGGGGACGGGAGCCGTCGCTACCGCGCGAGGGCGCCGAGCGGGTCGTCGAGTACCGGCTGCCAGGCCAACTCGGCCGCGCCGACCAGGCTGTTGTGGTCGAGCGTGCACGGCAGGATCGGTACGCCGCCGCTGCGGCCCCACAGGCTGCGGTCGGCGACGACGGCGCGCAGCCGCTGGGGGTCGGCGTCGAGCAGCTCCCGGTGCAGCCCGCCGAGGATGATCCGGTCGGGGTTGAGGATGTTGACCAGGCCCGCGAGCCCGAGCCCCAGCCGGTCGATCAGCTCCTCCGCGGCCCCGCGCACGGAGGGGTCCGCGTACTCCGTACGGAGCAGGTCGCGCGACTGCTGGAGCAGCGAGACCTCCGGCCCCGGAACGCGGCCCGCCGCCGTGAGGAAGGCGAGCGGATCCGCCTCGACGTCGAGGCAGCCTTTGCCGCCGCAGTAGCAGGGGCGCCCCTCGGGGTTGACCGTGAGGTGGCCGACCTCCAGGGCCAGACCCGAACTGCCGCTGTGCAGACGGCCGTCGAGGACGAGCGCCCCGCCGACCCCCCGGTGTCCCGTGGCCACGCAGAGCAGGTGCTGGGCGCCCCGGCCCGCGCCGTGCCGGTGTTCGGCGAGCGCGGCGAGGTTGACGTCGTTGCCGGTGAAGGCGGGGCCCTCGATGTCCGCCGCACGCACCCGCTCGGCGAAGATCTCCCGCACCGGGGCCCCGGCCGGCCAGGCGAGGTGGAGGGGGTTGAGGGCCGTGCCCTCCGGTTCCGCGACGGCCGACGGTACGGCGAGACCCGCGCCCACGCAGCGGTGCCCGCCCGCGCGCAGCAGTCCGGCGCCCGCCTCGACGACCTCGCCGAGTACCTGCGCGGGGTCGGCCGTGACCGTACCGCGCGTGGGCGCCGTGGCGACGATACGGCCGCCCAGCCCGACCAGCGCGACCCGGAAACCGTCCGCGTGCACCTGGGCGGCGAGCGCGACCGGGCCGTTCTCGTCGACGGACAGCCGGTGCGAGGGGCGGCCCTGCGAACCGGCCGCGGCGCCGGGCCTGGAGTCCACCCGGATCAGGCCGAGGGCCTCCAGTTCGGCGGCGACGGCACCGGCCGTGGCCCGGGTCACGCCCAGCTCCGCCGTGAGCACGGCG
This sequence comes from Streptomyces corynorhini, assembly GCF_003346515.1. Lineage (GTDB taxonomy): Bacteria > Actinomycetota > Actinomycetes > Streptomycetales > Streptomycetaceae > Streptomyces > Streptomyces corynorhini. The sequence goes on along the minus strand of NZ_QQNA01000182.1, from coordinate 9,823 downwards.
CGGGTGGGCGCGCGGCCCGTGTGAACCAGTTCCAGTGCCGGGCCGAGCGCGCCGCGGCCTCTCTCCAGTCGTGTCCGGGTGGTGGTCCCCTTGCCGTCCATGAAGGCGAGTCTCCCATGATCCCCAGGCGCTGCGGGCGCCCTGTGCCGGTGCCTTGTCGGCCGGGGTCAGGGCCCCTATCCTCACTTTGTGCCGAATCTGAACAAAATAAGGTCCGCTCTTCTGCGAGAGCGCGCCGAATCCCTCGGTGAACGGTCCCGCCCGTCCCAGCCATCCCAGCCGTCCCGCCTACCCTGGCCGTCCCGCCTGCCCTGGCTGTCCCGCCTGTCCTGGCTGTCACACCCGTCCCAGCTGTCTCCGCTGTCCCGGCTGCGTAGCGCGCTCACCGTCTTCTTCGCGCTCGACGGATTCCTGTTCGCGGGGTGGGTGGTCCGCATCCCGGCGATCAAGCAGCAGACCGGCTCCTCGGCGAGCGATCTCGGGCTCGCCCTGCTCGGCGTGTCCGCGGGTGCGGTGGTGACGATGATGTTCACCGGGCGGCTCTGCCGGCGCTTCGGCAGCCATCCGGTGACGGTCGTGTGCGCGGTGGTGCTCTCGCTGAGCATCACCCTGCCGCCGCAGACCCACTCGGCACTCACCCTCGGGCTGGTTCTGCTCGCCTTCGGCGCAAGCTACGGAAGTCTGAACGTCTCGATGAACAGCGGCGCCGTCGAGGTCGTCGCCGCGCTGCGGCGCCCGGTGATCTCCAGCTTCCACGCCGCGTTCAGCCTCGGCGGCATGGTCGGGGCGGGCCTCGGCGGGCTGCTCGCGGGCGGGCTCTCCCCCGCCGTTCACCTCTCCCTGCTGACCGGCGTCGGCCTGCTGGTCACCGCGCTCGCCGGGCCGGTGCTGCTGCGGAACGCCACGCCCGTACCCCCCGTACCGGAGCGTGCGGAGCGCGGGGCGGCCACGCGGCGGCGACGGCAGGACCCGCGCGCCCGGTGGCTCGTACTCCTCTTCGGGGTGATCGCACTGTGCACCGCGTACGGCGAAGGGGCGATGGCCGACTGGAGCGCCCTGCATCTCACCCAGGACCTGGGCGCCTCCCCCGGGGTCGCCGCCGCCGGCTACTCGCTGTTCGCCCTCGCCATGACGGTGGGACGGCTGTCGGGTACGGCGCTGATGGAGCGGCTGGGGCAGACCCGGTCCCTGGTCGCGGGCGGGATCACCGCCGCGCTGGGCATGCTGCTCGGCGCGCTCGCGCCGACCACCTGGGCCGCGCTGGCGGGCTTCGCCGTGGCCGGTCTCGGCCTCGCCAACATCTTTCCGGTGGCCATCGGGCGGGCGGGCGCGCTGGCAGGACCCGGCGGGGTCGCCGCCGCGTCCACGCTCGGGTACGGCGGGATGCTGCTCGGGCCGCCCGCGATCGGCTTCCTCGCCGACTGGTTCTCGCTGCCGCTCGCCCTGACGACCGTGGCCCTGCTGGCGGCGGCAGCGGCGGTCATCGCGTACTCGGCGCGCGACACATCGCCGCCCGCGGCGCGCGTCTAGGGTCTTTCGTTTGGATCNNCCGGCCTGATCCAAACGAGAGGCCCCAGGTCCTGTCTTCGAAGTCCCGCCTGGTCGACGGCGTCTGGCACGCACGCGCGCCGCGTGGTCGGAGTCGTCCGGGTACGTCCCGTACGAGGATGATCCTCCGCCTGGCGAGAGCGCTCGGCGTCCGGACGACGCGTCAAAGCGCCGCGGCGAAGCGAGCGGAGCGAGTGCGGCGCACCAGACGGCGCGAACCCCGCCCGGGAGGGGCGGGCACAGGGGCTTTCCCCGGGCGGTGACGGTCTCCGGAACCTTTCGGTGACTCCTCCCCGCCCCGGTGCGCTGGCTGGCACAATTCCCGCCATGGACAGAGCGGAACTCCTCGGCCAGCTCACCCGGGAAGGCGGGCTGCTGGCCGACGCCGCCCTCGAAGCGGGCCCCGATACGCGGGTAGCGGCCTGTCCCGGCTGGCGGATCCGCGATGTGCTGCGCCACACCGGTCAGGTGCACCGCTGGGCGACCGCTTTCGTGGCGGAAGGACACACCTCGCCGCGCGCGCCGGGCGGAGCGCCGGATCTCGACGGGGACGCGCTGGTGGAGTGGTTCAGGGAGGGACATGCCCTGCTCGTCACCGCGCTGGCCACCGCACCCGACGATCTGGAGTGCTGGACCTTTCTGCCCGCGCCCACGCCGCTCGCGTTCTGGACCCGCCGCCAGGCCCACGAGACGGCCGTCCACCGGGTCGATGCCGAGTCCCCGCCGGCTCCCACCGTGCCCACACCGCTCGACCCGGGCTTCGCCGCGGACGGGATCGACGAGCTGCTCCGGTGCTTCCACGTCCGCGCGCGCAGCCGGGTCAGGTCCGAGGCAGCGCGGGTCCTGCGGGTGCGGGCCACCGACACGGACGACGTATGGACCGTACGGATCTCCCGGGAACCCGTACGCACCACCCGCACCCGGGCCGCGGAGGGCGACACCGTCCCCGCCGACTGCGAGCTGAGCGGCCCGGCGGGGACGCTCCAGCTCACACTGTGGAACCGGCTGCCGCTCGACGCCGTCGCGCTGACGGGCGATCGCGCGGTGGCCCTGCTCTGGCGGGAGACCTCCGCCGTCGTCATGTCGTAGCGCGGCTTGCCTCGGCCCGCGCACCATGTCGTAGCGCGGCTTGCCGCGGCCCGCGCACCGCGCCAGACTCGTCGTATGGGGACACGGAGCGACGCCGAACGGGACGCCATCACGGTCGAGATCGGCTTCGCGCTGCTGACCGGATTCCTGGCGGCGGTGCTGGTGTTCGCCGCCGTCGCCGTTCCCCCGTACGCCTTCGATCTGCCGTCGGCGCCGCTGCCCGGCGCGGGCGGCGTCGCCGCTCTCGTCTTCCTGGCCCGGGTCGTTCAGGTGCTGTGGGGGTTCGGGAGGCGTGGCGGTCAGCCGAGCCAGCCCGGTCGCACCAGCCCCGACTCGTAGGCCAGCACGACCAGTTGGGCACGGTCGCGGGCGCCCAGCTTCACCATCGTCCGGCTGACGTGCGTCTTGGCGGTGAGCGGGCTGACCACCAGTCGGCGGGCGATCTCGGCGTTGGACAGGCCGATGCCGACGAGGGCCATCACCTCGCGCTCCCGTTCGGTGAGTTCGGCCAGCTCCCGCAGGTCCTTCGGCTCCTTGGAGCGGGACGCGAACTCGGCGATGAGCCGACGTGTGACCCCGGGCGACAGCAGGGCGTCGCCCGCCACCACCGCCCGGACGGCACGCAGCAGCTCCTCGGGCTCGGTGTCCTTGACGAGGAACCCCGAGGCTCCGGAGCGGATCGCCTCGAAGACGTACTCGTCGAGTTCGAAGGTCGTCAGCATGACCACCTTCACCGGGTCGAGCCCGGCGTCCTCGGTGATACGGCGGGTGGCCGCCAGCCCGTCGAGCCGGGGCATCCGGATGTCCATCAGCACCACGTCCGGGCTCAGTTCGCGCACACCGCGCACCGCCTCCTCGCCGTCCGCCGCCTCACCCGCCACCGCGATGTCGGGCTGGGCGTCGAGCAGCGCGCGGAAGCCCGCCCGTACCAGCGACTGATCGTCGGCGAGCAGCACCCGGATCACGATGTCTCCCGTTTCTGGTTCTGGGTCCGGTCGCCCGGCCCGTGGTCCGTGTCGGGCCCGTGGTCCGTCGTGCGGCACTCGGTCGTGGAGCGCTCCGCCGTGAGCGGCAGTGCGGCGTGCACCCCGAAGCCGCCGTCCGGCCGGGGGCCCGCCTCGATGGTGCCCCCCAGCGCGGCGGCCCGTTCCCGCATGCCGACCAGGCCGTTGCCGCTGCCGCCCGCGCCGTCGCCGGTGGCGGGGCCCGCGTCCCCGACGCGGAGGTCGAGCCGGCCGGGCGCGTACCCGAGCACGACCCGTGCCGTGCGGGACCCGGAGTGGCGCACCACGTTGGTCAGCGCCTCCTGGACGATCCGGAAGGCGGCCAGGTCCGTGCCGGGCGGCAGCGCCGCCGGCTCGCCCTCCCGTACGACCTCGACGGTCAGACCGGCGCTCGCGGCCTGTTCGACCAGCTCCGGCAGCCGGTCGAGGCCGGGGGCCGGCGTGCGCGGCGCCGCGCCGGGGGCTCTGAGAGTGTCGAGCACCTGCCGCACCTCGCCCAGCGCCTCCTTGCTCGCCGCCTTGATGGTGGTGAGCGCCGTACGGGCCTGTTCCGGATCGGAGTCGAGCAGGGCGAGCCCCACGCCCGCCTGGACGTTGATGACGGAGATGGAGTGGGCGAGCACGTCGTGGAGTTCACGGGCGATACGCATCCGCTCCTCGTTCTCCCGCCGCTTCCTGGCCGCCGCGCGCTCGGCGGCCCGACCGGCCCACTGCTCTCGGCGTACCCGGACGACCTCAGCGGCGGCGCACAGGGCGACCGCGAGCGCCGCGGCGACCAGCTCCTGCGCCCAGGGCGCCGCCCGGTCGTGCGGGGGCGGCAGCCAGCGGTAGAGCCAGTGCGCGATGACCAGATGGCCCGCCCAGAGCGTGCCGACGGCCCACCAGGCGGCACGCCGGTGGCCCGAGACGATCGCGTTGAAGACGGCGACGGCGGCGGTCAGGAAGACGGGCCCGTACGGATAGCCGAGGGCGAAGTAGGCCAGCAGCGTGGCCTGGACACCGAAGACGCAGACCACGGGGTGGCGGTGGCGCCACAGCAACAGGACGGGGCCCGCGAGGAGCAGCAGCCGAGCGCACAGGTCCAGGGGCATCCGGTCGGACTGGCCGCGCGCGGTGAAGGCGGTCCCCACCAGGACGAAGACGGCCAGGAAGAGGGAGGGGCGCCAGGCCGGCCCGGCGGGCACCGGGCCGCCGCGCGCCCAGTACGGCCGTGGGAAGCGGCCTCCTCGGGCCCGTCCGCCGCCGCGCGGACGCGTGTACCGGTGTTCCATGCCGTCACGCTAGACCGGCGGAGGCGCTCAGGGCGTCCGCCCGGCGTGGTGATCACTCGTACTCCCGGGGGAGTACGGCACGCCGCGCGTCCCGCTGGTCCCGCGCCCGCAGGCGCGGGTATCGGGGCGAGGGCGCGGGTATCGGGGCGAGGGCGCGGGTATCGGGGGGCGCGGCGTCGTGACGATGAGCACGAGGATGCCCGCCGCGGCCGTGACCGGCGGAGCGCAGTGGGCGTCGGTGGCTCCGGCCGCAGGCCACGCCCCGGCCGACGGACGCGCCCCGGCCGCCCGGCCCCCCTGACCGGGCCGGGCGGCCGGGGCCGTGGCGCGCACCGTGGCCCGCGCCGTAGCGTGCGCGCTCAGCCGCGCGCGCCCGTCTCCGGAACTCCGGCCTCGGGAGCCGCGCCCGCGGGGGCGTCGGGCGAGCCGCTGTCGCCGTCCTTGGCCGCCGCCTGCTTGCGGTCCAGCACGTCCAGCGCACGCCGGGCCACCGGATGGGTCCGCACGATACCGGCCAGTGTGGTCGAACCACGGGTGATGTCCGCGAAGGCGTTCCACGCGGGCCGCAGTCCGGTGATCGCCGCGTGCACGACTCCCGGGCGGCGCGCGAAGATCGAGAGCATCCGCCGGCCCACGCCCATCTCGACGCCGAGCCCCGCCTTGACGGCGAACGCGTAATTCAGCGCCTGACGCCGGGCGTCCACCGCGTCGTGCGATTCGGAGATCCGTACCGCCCACTCCCCCGCCAGCCGGCCGGAGCGCAGGGCGAAGGAGATCCCCTCCCTGGTCCACGGCTCCAGCAGCCCCGCCGCGTCGCCGCACACCAGCACCCGGCCGCGCGACAGCGGCGAGTCCTCGCTGCGGCACCGGGTCAGATGCCCGGAGGACACCGAGGGCTCGAACCCGGCGAGCCCCAGGCGCGCGACGAAGTCCTCCAGGTAGCGCTTGGTCGCCGAGCCCTCGCCCCGCGCCGAGATCACCCCGACCGTGAGCGTGTCCCCCTTGGGGAAGACCCAGCCGTAACTGCCGGGCAGCGGGCCCCAGTCGATGAGGACCCGGCCCGCCCAGTCCTCGGCGACCGGCTCCGGGACCGGGATCTCCAGCTCCAGGCCGAGGTCGACCTGTTCCATCTTCACGCCGACATGGCCGCCTATCCGGCTGGCGCTGCCGTCCGCCCCGACCACGGACCGCGCCAGCACCGTCTCACCGTCCGCGAGGACGACGGCGACGGTGCGGCGGTCGGGCACGGCCGGGCCGTGCTGCTCGACCCGGGAGACGGTCGCGCCGGTACGGAGCACCGCCCCGGCTTTCTGCGCGTGCTCCACCAGACTCGCGTCGAACTCCGGGCGGTTGATGAGCCCGAAGAGCATGCGCTTGGAGCGGCGGGTGCGGGCGAGCTTCCCGTTCAGCGAGAAGGTCACCGCGTGCACCCGCTCCTTCAGCGGCAGCTCGAAGCCCGGAGGCAGCGAGTCGCGCGAGGGGCCGATGATTCCGCCCCCGCAGGTCTTGTAGCGGGGCAACTGGGCTTTCTCCAGCAGCAGCACCTGACGGCCCGCGACAGCCGCCGCGTATGCCGCGGAGGCTCCCGCCGGCCCTGCGCCGACCACGACGACATCCCACACCGGCTCGTCGTGCACGCTTCCGGCGTCTGCGTTCTCGCTGCTCACGATGTGCTTCTGCTCCTGATCCGACCGGTGGCCCTCGCTGTCGAACGGCATCCTACGGCGCCTGCGCCACGGAGCCGCTGTGGGAGGATCGACACCGCCTTCGACGTACACCTGACTGAGACAACGTTGTACCCACCTGGAGCGTGCCCATGACCGCGAATCGGATCGCCGAGACCGTAGCCTCCCTGATGCCCCGCGCCCGTACGGAGCTTGCGGAACTGGTCGCCTTCCGCTCGGTGGCGGATGTCGCGGTGTTCCCCCGCGCCGAGTGCGAGGCCGCGGCCGGCTGGGTGGCCGACGCGCTGCGGGCCGAGGGGTTCCAGGACGTCGCCCTCCTCGACACCCCCGACGGGACGCAGTCCGTGTACGGGCTGCTGCCAGGACCCGTCGGCGCGCCGACCGTGCTGCTGTACGCACACTACGACGTGCAGCCGCCGCTGGACGAAGACGCCTGGCTGAGCCCGCCGTTCGAGCTGACGGAGCGCGAGGGACGCTGGTACGGGCGCGGTGCGGCCGACTGCAAGGGCGGCTTCCTGATGCACCTGCTGGCCCTGCGCGCCCTCAAGGCCAACGGCGGGGTGCCGGTGAGCGTCAAGGTCATCGCCGAGGGCTCCGAGGAGCAGGGCACCGGGGGTCTGGAGCGTTACGCCGAGGCGCACCCGGAGCTGCTGGCCGCCGACGCCGTCGTGATCGGCGACACCGGCAACTTCAGGACCGGGCTGCCCACGGTCACGGCGACGCTGCGCGGTATGACCATGGTGCGGGTCTCCGTCGACACGCTCGAAGGCAATCTGCACTCGGGCCAGTTCGGCGGGGCCGCGCCGGACGCGCTCGCCGCCCTGATCCGGATCCTCGACTCGCTGCGCGCCGAGGACGGCTCCACGACGGTGGACGGGCTGGCCGCCGAGGGCGACTGGGACGGACTCGACTACCCGGAGGCGGACTTCCGCAAGGACGCGAAGGTGCTCGACGGCGTGGGGCTGATCGGCCGCGGCTCGGTCGCCGACCGGGTCTGGGCCCGCCCCGCCATGACAGTACTGGGCATCGACTGCCCGCCGGTCGTGGGCGCCACACCGTCCGTGCAGGCGAGCGCGCGGGCGACGGTGAGCCTGCGGGTGCCCCCGGGCCAGGACGCCACCGAGGCGACCGAACTGCTCACCACGCACATCGAGAAGCACACGCCGTGGGGCGCGCGCGTCGCGGTGGAACAGGTGGGCCGGGGCCAGGCGTTCCGCGCGGACACCTCCAGCCCGGCGTACACGGCGATGGCCGACGCCATGCGGGTGGCGTACCCGGGCCAGGAGATGCAGTCGTCCGGCATGGGCGGCTCCATCCCGCTCTGCAACACGCTGGCCGGACTGTACCCGGCGGCCGAGATCCTGCTGATCGGGCTGAGTGATCCGGCGGCGCAGATCCACGCGGTGAACGAGAGCGTGTCGCCCCAGGAACTGGAGCGGCTCTCCGTGGCCGAGGCCCACTTCCTCACCAACTACGCGCGCTCCGGGCGGGCCTGACCGCACGCGGTACGGGGCCGCCCGGCGGTGGCGCGTACGGGAACCGGCACCGGGGCCCGTGGCGCGCGCCCGACGCGTCCCCGTACCGCGCCCGCTCGCCCGACCGAAAGCCACCCGGCCGAAGGCCACCCGGTCAAAGGCCACCTGCTCGAAGGCCGGGCGGCCGATGACCACCCGGCCGAAGGTCGCCGACAGGCGCTCAGCCGACCGGGACGCCGTCCTCCAGGTTGAGCACCACGCCGCGCTCCCTGGCCCGCAGCGCCCAGCGCAGCCGCGCGTAGCGGGCCGGAGGCAGCAGCCCGGCCGCCTCCTCCTCGCCCACGAAGCGCCAGCCGCGCAGCTCGGGTCCCGGCAGCAGCAGCCGGCCCGCGTCCCCCGCGGGCAGTACCCCGCCGTCGAACAGCAGCCGCAGCCCGCCGAAGCCCGGGGGCCTGGGCGCCTCCCAGTCGACGACCAGCAGCGCGGGCACCTGGGCGAGTTCGATGCCTATCTCCTCGGCGACCTCCCGTATCCCGGCGCGTGCGGGCGCCTCGCCGCGCTCCACCACGCCGCCGGGGAACTCCCAGCCCGGCTTGTACGTGGGGTCGACCAGCAGCACCCGGTCCCGCTCGTCGAAGAGCAGCACTCCGGCGGCGACGGTCTCGGCCGTCGGCTCGGGGGTCTGCACGATCTCGCAGACACCGGCCGCGCCGGTCTGCACGGCGGCCGCGAGGGACACGGCGGTCTGCCGGGCCGTGAGGCAGCTGTTGTCGATCACGTGGGCGTCGCCGGTGAGCCAGTCGAGCGCCGCGCTGTAGGGCTCGATGTGGTCGTAACACCGCTGCCGGGTGCGCTCGTTCGCGTCGTGGCCCTCCCCGTGGACGGCGCGGCCCGCTATCCGCTTGAGCAGTATCGTTTCATCGGTGGCCAGCAGGACATGCCGTACCGGAATGCGGCGCGCGGCGAGCCCCCCGAAGATCTCGTCGCGGTACTCCTGGCGCAGCAGCGTCATCGGAACGACCAGCACGCCACCCACCTCCGCGAGCAGCGCCGCCGCGGTGTCGACCACCAGCCGACGCCAGATCGGCAGGTCCTGGACGTCGCTCACCTCGGCCAGCCGCTTCTGCGGTACGAGTTGTTCCAGACCCGCGCCGGTCAGCTCGGGGTCGTACAGAGTGCAGTTCGGGAGCAGGTCGACCAGTTCGCGCGCGGTACTCGTCTTGCCGGCTCCGAACGCACCGTTGATCCAGACGATCACGGTTCCCCCTCTTTCATAGCCCCCAGAGGACTGCCCGCAACACCCTGCCACGAAAACACCCGCCGGGACCGGAGAGCCCGCCCGGACATCCGGCGGGAACGGGCGGTGGCCGGTTCGACACCGTTTCCGCGGCCGCCGCGGGGGCGCGGGGCGGGCGGACGGTACGGATCGATGTCGGCGGCGGGCCGTAACACCGACCCCGGGTCCGTCGTTGAACGGGCAGGAGTGGCGAGGGGGTTCACGATGCGCCGAACGGTGCTGGAGAGGTTTCCCGCGGGCGGACCGCGCGGCAGTTGGCCCGCCGAGGAGTTCGCGCGGGCGCGGCGGGACGAGGGGACACCGGCGGAGGTCGTGATGGACCTCGACTCGGACGTGTTCCTGGTGGTCGTGCCGCAGCAGGCGACCGGCTCCCCCTCGTAGCGCCGTCCCGGCCGCGCGGCGCCACCGACCGCGCGGCCGGGACGGCGATGTGCGCCGTTGTCGCGCCCACACC
>NZ_QQNA01000181.1 GCF_003346515.1 Streptomyces corynorhini | reverse complement strand
GGGGGGGCGGGGGGGGGGGGCGAGGGGGGGGGAGGTGGGGGGGGGTGGGCGGGGGGGTGGGGGGGGGGGGGTCGGGGGGGGGGTCGGGGGCGGGGTGGGGGGCGGGACGGCGGAGCCGGTCGCCGCGTCGGCTGCCGAGCCGTCCGCGGCTTCCGCTGCTGCCGCTTCTTCCACGGCCGCTCCGGCGACCCGTACCCCGGTTCTCGTCGGGTACGGAGTGGCCGAGGCGTCCACGAAGCGCCGGCCGCGCAAGGGGGCCCCGGTCCCCGGGCAGCAGGCACCGAAGCTGAACGGCCACGCGCAGGCGGTCGCGGCTGAGGCCCCGGCCCCGGCTGAGGCCCCGACCCCGGCTCCAGCCCAGGCCCCGGTCGCGTCCGGGACCCCGGCGGGGCGTCCGCTCGCCAAGCCGCCCGTACGCAAGCTCGCCAAGGACCTCGGCGTGGACCTGGCGACGGTCACCCCGACCGGCCCGAACGGCATCGTCACCCGCGAGGACGTCCACGCGGCGACAGCCCCCGCGCCCGCGCCCGCACCCGCGCCCGTGACGGTGACCGAACCGGTCGCCGCCCCCGCGCCCTCCGCCGTACCGGAACAGCCGAGCACGGTCGCCACCGCCCCCGCGGCCCCGGGGCGCGAGACCCGTACCCCCATCAAGGGCGTACGGAAGGCCACCGCGGCGGCCATGGTGGGCAGCGCCTTCACCGCGCCGCACGTCACGGAGTTCATCACCGTCGACGTGACGCGCACGATGAAGCTGGTCGAGGAGTTGAAGGCCGACCGCGAGATGGCGGGCCTGCGGGTCAACCCGCTGCTCCTCATCGCCAAGGCGCTGCTGGTCGCGATCCGGCGCAACCCCGAGGTCAACGCCGCCTGGGACGAGGCCAACCAGGAGATCGTGGTCAAGCACTACGTCAACCTGGGCATCGCGGCGGCGACCCCGCGCGGCCTCATCGTCCCGAACATCAAGGACGCGCACGACCAGCCGCTCCCCCGCCTGGCCGCCGCACTGGGCGACCTGGTCGCCACGGCCCGCGAGGGCCGCACCACCCCGGCGGCCATGCAGGGCGGCACGGTGACCATCACCAACGTCGGCGTCTTCGGCGTCGACACCGGTACGCCCATCCTGAACCCGGGCGAGTCCGCGATCCTCGCGGTCGGCGCGATCAAGCTCCAGCCCTGGGTCCACAAGGGCAAGGTCAAGCCTCGCCAGGTCACCACCCTGGCGCTCTCCTTCGACCACCGCCTGATCGACGGAGCCCTCGGCTCCCAGTTCCTGGCGGACATCGCGGCGATCCTGGAACAGCCGAAGCGCCTGATCACCTGGGGGTAGCCCACCCGTTCCGGCCTCCGGACGTCCCGTACGCACGCGCGTACGGAGACGCGACCGGAGGCCGGAACGGTACGCGTGCCGGAACGGTACGCGGCATCAAGCCCAAACGAGAGGCCCTAACGTCCCTCATGCTCTTTCGCGTAGGTCACGAGGTAGGCGACGCTGAGCAGGACGCCCAGCCCGCCGATCGCGAACAGCCCCAGAACGGTCGGCGCCCCGGCTCCGTCCGCCACCCCACGCGTACCTCACTGTCGCACTCGGTCGGGGTGATCGGGCAGCGGTGGGACGCGCGTGGTCGCCGTCCACGCGTATGCGCTCGCGCAGGGCGTAGGCCATGCTTCCCAGCTCACCGAGGTGATCGTCGTGGACGACCAGATACATCTGCCCGTTGACGTCGGTGTCCCCGCCGGCGTTCGCGGGCAGTTGATTCAGCCGCATCTGTGCTGACTTCCGGTCAGCGGCGTCCGCCTTGAGGCGTTCCCACTCGTCCCATGCCATGGGCCGGCTCCGTCCCCCGTCCGGCGGCCGTTCTCCGGCCGCCGCCAACCTCCATTCGATCATGTCGACTTGTCGGATTTCCAGATGGGAACGGATCACGAGGCGGCCCGCCGCCCGCGAGGGCCGCTACGCCCGCCGCCGTCCCATCGCCACCACCCCGCCCACCAGTACCAGCGCCGTCGCACAGGCGGCCAGCGGGTCGGTCACCGGTTGGGGGACGATGGCCCAGAGGCGGGGGGACTGGGCGTTGCGGAAGCCGGCCACGAGGACCAGGCCGAGCCAGCCCGCCGCCGCCGCGCCGGCCGCCGTCGTGCCGCCCCAGGCGCGGACGAGCAGGGCGAGGCCGGTGAGGAAGAGGGCGTTGCGGCCCGCCGCGAGCGCCGACGGCGCGTCGGACAGCTCCGAGACGGCCGCCCCCGCGGCGAGCGCGGCGGCCGCGGTGGCCAGGACCAGCAGCCGGTCGGCGGCCACCACCGGGCGTACGCCGGTCAGTTCGGCCTTCGGGAGCCGCCGGTCGAGGCAGACCAGGAGCGCCACGCAGACCGTGATCGGGGCGAACAGCATCAGCCGGATGCCCGCGGTGCCGTTCGGCGTCAGCGACGGTACGTGGACCGCCGTCTCGCCTGCCAGGGCCATCGCACCCGCGAACGTTGCCAGCCCGGCCAGCGGGTAGAGCGGGCGCCGTACCGTCGTCCAGTCGGTCACCGGCCCGCCGCCGATCCCGCGAGCAGGCCCTCGGTGTCCGGTTCACAGCCGTCGAGGAGCCGGGTGGTGTCGGCGAACCAGCCGCGCTGCCTCTCCCGGCTCCAGCCGCGTACGGTACGAGCCACCCGCAGGGAGTCCGGATCCGTCCGTGCGGCCAGCTCGGCGGCGGGCAGCCCGGCCGCCAGCCCGAGCCAGGCCGCTACCGGCCCCTCGTCGCGCCAGCCGTCCTCGGGCAGGTTCGGGCAGTCGTGCCACGCGGGCAGCGGGCCGAGCGTCACCACGGCTCTGGCCTCGGCCGGGGCGAGCCGCTCGGCGGGGGCGATCCGCCAGGCCCCGGCGGGCAGCGGCACATCGTCGGAGACGTACGCGAGGGACGTCGGCCGCCGGATCCCGGCGGCCTCCATGCGCGGCAGCACCTCGTCGAGCGCCGCCCGCAGCCGGGGCACTTCGGGCCGCAGCTCCTCGGGGACGCAGACGCGGGGCGCCGCCGTGTCGCACACCGAGGCGGCGGCCCCCGTACGCGGGACGGTCGGCACCCGGGTGTCGGCGCCGGCCACCAGCGCGTAGGCCGCGGCCGCCCCGGTGACCGCGCAGCACGCGCCGAGCGCGGCGCGCAGGCTCCGCCGCCGCAGCGGGGCGGCGGCGACGACGAGCACCGCGAGGGCCGCGCCGCCGGCCAGCAGCACGGGGGCGATCAGCGCGGACGGGGCGATGTCGTCGGTGACGGTGGCGCTGTCGACGAGGAGCCCGTTCAGATGCCGGACCCACGCGGCCTCCATCGTGGCGGGCACGCCCATCCAGAGGAACACCCCCACCAGCATCAGCGGGCACGCGATCAGGCGCGGCAGCACGGAGCCCGCCGCGAAGCCCAGGACCAGATGCGCGGCGACGACGGAGAGCAGCATCCCGAACGTGGGCAGATCGGCGAGCCGGGGCGCCGCGCCGACCATCAGCGCCGCCGTCGCGCAGGCCGCCAGCGTCGAGGCCACCGCGACCGCCGCGACCGGGAGCAGCGCGCTCCCGGCGATCGCGAGTCGCCCCCGTACCGGGGCCATGGACCAGATCCGCGCCGCGCGCAGCCGCCCGGCCGCCCAGGCGGCGAGGGCCGCGCAGCCGGCGGACGTCGCGAAGAGCGTGGAGCCCGTCACATGGGTGGTGAAGCCACCGTAGGAGGTGGCGCTGGAGTGCGCGAAGACGTACACGTACCAGCAGTTGAGGGCGGTGAGCGGCCCCGCCGCCCACAGCGCCGCGGTTCGGCCGGGGACGCTCAGGAGTCCCATCGGCCGGTCCTCTCGGTGAGGGTCTCGTACGCCGCCTCCGCCCGTCGGCCGACCGCCGTGCCGACGGGCGCGTGGTGCAGGAACTCCCGTACCCGGCCGCCGAAGACGATCTCTCCCGAGACCAGGACGAGGACGTTGTCGTAGGCCGTGTCGAGGTCCGCGGTGTCGTGCGTGGAGAGCACGACGTGCACGGAGGCGGGCAGCGCGCCGAGGACGTCGTGGAAGACGCGCCGTTGACGCGGGTCCATTCCGGCCGTGGGCTCGTCCAGCAGCAGCACCTCGGCGCCGTGGACGAGGGACTGCGCGACCCCGACCCGGCGGCGCTGGCCGCCGGACAGCCGGTCGACCGGGATGCGCGACTGCCGTGCCAGCTCCACCTTCCGCAGCGCCCGCAGGGACTCGTCCCACGCCGCAGAGCGTGACATGCCCTTCAGCCATCCCACATAGGCGACCTGCTGACGCGCGGTCAGGCCCGGTACGGATTCGACGTCCTGGGGCAGCCAGGCGACGCGCCTGCGGTACTTCTTCAGCGACCGGGGGTCGGTGGAGTCGATGCCCCGGTACGAGACGGTCCCCGACCTGGGGCGCAACGCGGAGGCCGCGAGCCCGAGCACGGTGCTCTTGCCTGCTCCGTTGGGGCCGAGGAAGACCGTACGGCCCTTGGGCATCAGACAGTCGAGGGCGTCGAGGACGCGCCTTCTCCTGTGGTAGCCGAAGGAACATCCGGTGAATTGAAGAGGCATGGGATGCGGCTCTCCTGGCATGAGGGAGCGCGGCGGCGGGAGGGAGAACGCGGTGGCGTAGGGGAGCGCCGTGGTGCGATGAGCCGGCCGCCACCGCGCTCGGCGGTGGGGCTCTTTTAGTAGGTGACCTTCACGGTTTTGACGTTCATCCGCAGATTCCCGCCGCCGCCGTTGATCTTCTTGATGGTGAAGTAATAGCGGGAATTCCGCTCCCGGGCTCCCCAGTCGCCCTTCGACGTCCCACCGTTCTTGCACGCGCTGAACGTCTTCTGCCCCTGGCTGATGTCGGGAAGCACCGGACGGGCGCGGGTGAGTTCGACCGTGGTGTCCTTGAAGGTCGCGCCGGGCAGCGAGCAGCCCGTGAAGTGGATGACGGTGGAAGCCCTGCCCGTGTGCTCCCAACTGCTCGATTCGAAGCCGACCATGACCTCGTGCAGGTAGCTGTTGAGCGTGCCCGCCCATGCCGGGCCGGTGAGTGACAGGGCGAGCCCCGTGGCCGCGAGGACGGTTCCGGTACGCCGTGCGATGCGGTGGGCCGAGTGATTGCGCAAGACATCTCCCTCGTTGACGCCGATCCAGAGCGGCCGGGCGCCGAGGCGCCCGGTTTGCCAGATCATGGTGGGGATGTCCTGCCGGGTTCAGGGCTTAATCGCCTTCGTAGCCCAATTGTGATCCATATGGCAGTTCATATTATTTTGTACGTTCATTTTCCTCGTTCATTTGCCCTTGGCATAGTTCGACGCCCGTCCACGCGTGCGGCGTCCGCCCGTGTTTACGGCATCCGCTTGCGTGCGCGGCGTCCGTCCGTGTGCGCGGCATACGGAAGCGGGGCCACCCGGAGCTGTCGCGCTCCGCGGCGGCCCCGCGTCTTTTCTGCGTCCCGTCCCTGGGATCAGTCGCGCTGGGCGTCCGTCGGCAGGGAGCGCAGCTTCATGGTCGTGGCCGTGCTGGAGCCGAAGCCGTAGTCGAGCATCTTCGCGGCGTCCTTGTAGCGGTCGGAACCGTTCAGGACGACGCCGACCAGGGTCTTGCCGCCCTTGGTCGCCGCGAAGACCAGGCACGGGCCGGCGCTCGTGCCGGTGCCGGTCTTGATGCCGATGGCGCCCTTGTAGGAGCCGAGGAGCTTGTTGGTGTTGTACCAGGTGTACGTGCGCTTGCCGCCCGTGCTGGTCGGGGCCGTGCCTTTGTAGGACGTGGCCTTCACGACCGTACGGAAGTTGGCGTTCTTCATGGCGTACTGGGCGATCTTCGCCAGGTCGCGCGGGGTGGTGTAGTTCTTCCCCGCGCTCGATATGCCGTCGAACGAGTCGAAGCTGGTGTTCTTGAGCTTCAGCGCCTTCGCCTTCGCGTTCATCTTCGCGATGAACGACTTGGTGCGGGCCGCGTTGGTGGAGCCGGTACCGAACGTGTCCGCGAGCGCGTACGCCGCGTCGCAGCCGGAGGGCAGCATCGTGCCGTACAGCAGCTGGCGGACGGTGACCTTGTCGCCGGTGCGCAGATCGGCGGTGGAGCCGCCTTCCTTGGCGACGTAGTCGCGGTAGGCCTTCTTGACCGTCACCTTGCGGTTCAGGTCGACGCCCTTGGTGCTGAGCACCACGGCCGCCGTCATGATCTTCGTCGTGCTGGCCATCTGGCGGCGGGTGTCGGGGGTCTTGCTGAAGACGGTGGCGCTGGAGGCGTTGTTCAGCAGGAAGGCGCCCTTGCCGCTCACCGACGGCTTGGCCGCCGCCTGGGCCGGTGCGGCCAGGGCGGAGACGGAGAGGAGCGCGCCGGCGGTGAGGGCGACCACGGCGGCCCTGCGCGCGCCCGGGTGGCTGGATATCAAAGGAAACACTCCGAATTCACATATGCCTGGAAATGCGACGAAGTCGGACCGCGGACAGAAAAGGGTCCCGAAAGGAGACGCACGAGAATATCGAAGGGATGTACGAGATACCTCGGCGGGTTCGATGGAGCGTCAGGGGTCCGGTGTGCGGCTTCCGGGTGCTCGGCTTTCCTGGTGCGTCGCGTCCCGGTGCGTCGCGTCCCAGTGCGTCGCGTTCCGGTGTGCGGCCTTTTGGTGTGCGGCCTTGCGGTGTGCGGCTTTCTGGTTCGAACGTGTGACCGACGAAAAGGGAGGGGGCTCGCGGTGCCCGGGACCCGAAGCGGTCCGGGGCCGCCGCTCCTGAAGCGCTCACGGCGGTGCGGTGTCGGGCTCGGCGGCACGCGGCGGTCGGGCCGGAGTTTTGGGGGCGCATAAGGGGTTTATCTACTTGTCCTCACGCTTGCGAGGGAATAAGGGCCTCCAGGCTGGTTCGAGCGGTATTCGGTGGGCAATTCTGTGACCGCGACGTCGTCACCACGACCGAGGCGGTCGGCCAACTGCCCCGGATCAAGCCGTACTTCTGGTTCCTGGAGGAATTGACATGGCAAGCTTCCGTACCGCCCGTGCCATCGCTGTGGTCGCCGCCCTGCCTCTCGCCGCCACCCTTTTCACCGGGGTCGCCCAGGCCGATGACCACGCTCTCGCCGACAAGGGAGCGAACGCGTCGGCGGCCACCATCGCGGGCAGCGGGGTGCGGGGCGACAACTTCGGCAACTCGACCACCACTCAGCAGGTGGCGACCGGCGCCGGAGCGTCCAATCAGAACAACACCGCGAACGTGATCGGCTCCGGCCTGACGGCGATCGACCAGTCGAACCACAACATCTCCGTCGCCTACAACGTTCCCTTCTGGTGGTAGGACCCCGGCCCGACGGGGGGTGACTGAGGGGTGAGTGGGATACGGCGTCCCGCGTGGCGGCACTTCGGTGCCGACGCGCGGGACGCCTCCGCGTTTCGGCCGGGCCGCCTCCGCGTTCGGGCCGCCTCCGCGTTCCGGCCGGGAGGACGGTGCCGCGTCGGCCGGGAAGACGGTGCCGCGCGGCACCGGACCCTGACGGTTCCGTACGCCTGCCTCCACCTACAGGAGGTGGAGGCAGCCCCACCCCTACACCCAGAGGCGGACATCGCTTCGGGACCTGGGGGCGATCCCCCGGGGCACGCATCGCTCCTAGCGTGGAGCCATGACCACGCCTGTCTGCACGAGCGCCTCACAAGCCGCCAAGTCGGCCGCGCACTCGTCGTACCCGACCTCCTCGTCGTCGTACGTGCCGCACGTGTCCCACGTGCCGCCCTACGCGTCGTTCGCCTCGTATGTACGGGCGCGGGGGCCCGTACTGCTGCGTACGGCGCGCTCGCTGACCGCCAACCCGTGCGACGCTGAGGATCTGCTCCAGACGGCGCTCACCAAGACGTACGTGGCCTGGGACCGCATCGAGGACCACCGCGCCCTGGACGGCTATGTCCGCCGCGCCCTGGTGAACACCCGCACCTCGCAGTGGCGCAAGCGCAAGGTCGACGAGTTCACCTGCGACGAGGTGCCAGAACCGGTGGGCGTCGTCCCCGAGCCCGACCCCGCCGAGCGGCAGGCGCTGCACGACTCGATGTGGCGTGCCGTGATGAGACTGCCCGACCGGCAGCGCGCGATGGTCGTCCTGCGCTACTACGAGGATCTGAGCGAGGTGCAGACGGCCGAGGTGCTCGGCGTCTCGGTCGGTACGGTCAAGAGCGCGGTGTCGCGTGCGCTCGGCAAACTCCGGGAGGACCCGGAACTCTCCCCGGTGGGGTGAGCACGCCCCGGACTTCTCGCCTCCTCATCCTCAGCTCCCGCCGCCGCCGCTGCCCCTCCTTCCCTCCTCCTTCGCTGCCCCGGGCCCGGCTCGCCCCGGCCTGGCCCTGTGGCCCTGTTGGGCCCTGTTGAGGGCTCCGTGCTGCCGTCGGGCGGTTCCGGTCCGTCCCGGGTAGTGACATACGGCGCGGTACATGGGAAGAATCTTCACAGCGCAACGCCTTCCGCCTGCGCCCTTCGACGCTTCGCTGCTTCACGGTTCGCCGCGCTCCGCCGCTTTTCCGCTCCGCCGCTCTGTCTCCGCAACGCAGCGCCAGCGCCTACCGGGAGGATGTCGTGCTCAGCACCATGCAGGACGCACCGTTGACCGTGACCCGCATCCTGCACCACGGGATGACCGTCCACGGCGGCTCCCTGGTCACGACCTGGACCGGCGGGGGCGAGCCGCAGCGCCGTACCTTCGCCGAGATCGGCGCCCGCGCGACCCGGCTGGCGCGCGCCCTGCGCGATGACCTCGGAGTGACCGAGGGAAGTGTTCTGGGCACGCTGATGTGGAACAACGCCGAGCACGTCGAGGCGTATTTCGCGATCCCCTCGATGGGCGCCGTCCTCCATACCCTCAACCTGCGGCTCCCGCCCGAGCAGCTCTGCTGGATCGTCGGCCACGCCGCCGACCGCGTGATCATCGTGAACGGCTCCCTGCTGCCGCTGCTCGTCCCGCTCCTGCCCCACCTGCCGACCGTCGAGCACGTCGTCGTCTCCGGTCCCGGCGACCGGGGGCCGCTGGTGGAGGCGGCGGGGAAGGCGGTGGCGGTCTCGGGTGCGGCCGTGCGGGTGCACGAGTACGAGGAACTGGTCGCGGATCGTTCCGCCGCCTCCGACGACGGGGCCGTGGGCTCAGGCTCCCGCTCAGGCCCCCGCCCCGGCTCCGTCGCCTCCTTCGACTGGCCCGAGCTGGACGAGCGGGCCCCGGCGGCCATGTGCTACACCTCCGGGACCACCGGCGACCCCAAGGGCGTCGTCTACTCCCACCGGTCGGTGTATCTGCACTCCATGCAGGTCAACATGGCCGAGTCGATGGGGCTGACGGACAGGGACACCGCGCTCGTGGTCGTTCCGCAGTTCCATGTGAACGCCTGGGGGCTGCCGCACGCCACGTTCATGACCGGCATCAACATGCTGATGCCCGACCGCTTCCTCCAGGCCGCCCCGCTCGCCGAGATGATCGAGCGGGAGCGCCCCACCTTCGCCGCCGCCGTGCCCACCATCTGGCAGGGGCTGCTCGCCGAGGTCACCGAGCACCCGCGCGACCTGTCCTCCATGACCCGCGCGACCATCGGCGGCGCCGCCTGCCCCCCGGCGTTGATGGAGGCGTACGACAAGATCGGGGTGCGGCTCTGCGTCGCCTGGGGAATGACGGAGACCTCGCCGCTCGGCACGATGTCCAATCCGCCCGCCGGACTCTCCGCCGAGGAGGAATGGCCGTACCGCGTGACCCAGGGCCGCTTCTCGGCCGGGGTCGAGGCCCGGCTCGCCGGACCCGAGGGCGACATCCTGCCGTGGGACGGCGAGTCGGCCGGTGAACTGGAGGTGCGCGGCCCGTGGATCACCGGGTCGTACTTCGGGGGCGTGGACGGCGAACTGATCAGGCCCGCCGACAAGTTCAGCGAGGACGGCTGGCTGCGTACCGGAGACATCGGGGTCATCAGCCCGGACGGCTACCTGACCCTCACCGACCGGGCGAAGGACGTGATCAAATCCGGCGGCGAGTGGATCTCCAGCGTGCATCTGGAGAACGCGCTGATGGCCCACCCGGATGTGGCGGAGGCCGCGGTGGTCGCCGTACCGGACGACCGGTGGGGCGAGCGGCCCCTGGCGACCGTCGTCCTCAAGGAGGGCGCAACGGCGGACTACGCGGCACTCCGGGAGTTCCTCGCCGGGAGCATCGCGAAGTGGCAGCTGCCGGAGCGGTGGGCGGTGGTCGGCGCGGTGCCGAAGACGAGCGTGGGGAAGTTCGACAAGAAGGTGATCCGGAGGCAGTACGCGGACGGCGAGCTGGACGTCACCGAGCTGTAGCTGTAGCTGTAGCTGTAGCTGTAGCTGTAGCTGTAGCTGTAGCTGTACCTGTACCGCTACAGGTACCTGTAGCGGTAGTTGTGGCCGCTGTCAGCTGGTGGAGGCGCGGCCGTGGCTGGTGAAAACGCGGCTGTGACCGCGCTGTTCAGTCGATGACCGCGGTGGCCTCGATCTCCACCAGATGCTCGGGTACGTCCAGCGCCGCGACTCCCAGCAGCGTGGCCGGCGCCGCAGGAGTGGTGCCCAGCTTCGCGGCGGCCCGCGCGATGCCCTCCATGAGCAGGGGCATCTTGTCGGGGGTCCAGTCCACGACGTGGACGTTCAGCTTCGCCACGTCGTCGAAGGAGGCTCCGGCCCCGGACAGGGCGGTACCGACGTTGAGGTAGCACTGTTCGACCTGGGCGGCGAGGTCGCCTTCACCGGCCGCGTCCCCTGCGGCGCCCCAGGCGACCTGCCCGGCGACGAAGACCAGCTTCGAACCGGTCGCCACCGACACCTGGTGGTAGGCGCCGATCTCCGGCAGTCCTTCGGGGTTCAGCAGGGTGATGGTCATCCTGTTCGTCTCCTCCGTCACTCAGTCACTTGTGGTTACTCAGGAACCGTAGGAGAGTCTGCGGTGACATGGAAGAACGCACTTTTCAGTGACTGGGGAACCCGATGGTGACCAAGGAGTACACGGGCTCGCCCGAGGACGCGGACCTGTCGCGCGCGGACTCGCTGGCGCGGGAGATCTTCTCGGACGTCGCCAACAAATGGGCGCTCCTGATCATCGAGGTCCTGGGTGACAGCACCCTGCGCTTCAGCGAGGTGCGCAAGGGCGTCGACGGCATCAGCCACAAGATGCTCACCCAGAACCTGCGCATGATGGAACGCAACGGCCTGGTCGAGCGGACGGTGTACCCCACCGTTCCGCCCCGGGTCGACTACACGCTCACCGAGCCGGGCCGGGCGCTGCGGGCGACGACCCATGTGATGTGCGACTGGACCCACCAGTACCTCGGCCACATCGAGGCGGCGCGGCGCGGCTTCGACGCCTGAGGCCCGGTTCGGCGGCGCCTGGTACCGATGGGATGGCCGATGGGAGGACCGCCCCTGGTCGGATGCCCGGTCCCGTCGGATGCCCGATCCCCGTCGGATGCTCGACGCCGGTCGGATGCCCGACCGGCGTCAGTTCGTGCCGATCTTCGCGAGCAGGTCGACGATCCGGTCCTGTACCTCCGAGGTGGTCGACCGCTCGGCCAGGAACAGCACGGTCTCGCCCGAGGCGAGGAGGTGCAGCTCCTCCTCGTCGATACCGGTCGAGGTGTATATCACCAGCGGGGTCCTGTTCAGCTGGCCGTTCGCGCGCAGCCAGTCGATGATGCCCGCGCGGCGGCGCCGTACCTGCATCAGATCCATGACCACGAGGTTCGGTCGCATCTGGGCGGCGAGATTGACCGCCTCGTTGTCGGTGGCCGCCCGCGCGACCTGCATCGCGCGCCGTTCCAGCGTCGCCGTCAGGGCGAGCGCGATCTCGTCGTGCTGCTCGATCAACAGGACGCGCGGCGGGTGCTGTTCGCTGTCGCGCGGTGCGAGGGCCTTGAGGAGTACGGCCGGATCGGCTCCGTACGCCTCTTCCCGCGTCGCCTGGCCGAGACCCGCCGTCACCAGTACGGGGACCTCGGCGGCGACGGCGGCCTGGCGCAGCGACTGGAGCGCGGTACGGGTGATCGGCCCGGTGAGCGGGTCGACGAACAGGGCGGCGGGGAACGCGGCGATCTGGGCCGCGACCTCGTCGCGTGAGTGCACGACGACCGGACGGTAGCCGCGGTCGCTCAGCGCCTGCTCGGTGGCGACGTCCGGTGCGGGCCAGACCAGCAGCCGACGCGGGTTGTCGAGCGGCTCCGGGGGGAGTTCGTCGTCGACGGGCTGCGGCTGGGGCCGGTTGGCGACCTCGACCGCGCCGCCGGGGCCGTCCAGCGGCTCGGGGCCCTCGGCGCCCTCGTCGGGCGCCCCTATCGCGTACGAGCGGCCCTCGGGGCGCGCGGCGGGCAGGCGCAGGCCGCCCCCCTGGGTGGCGCCGCCGCCGGGGCCCGTGCCGGGGGCGGCGCGGGTGCGCGTGGCGCCGCGGCCGGTGCCGCCGCAGGTGGGGAC
>NZ_QQNA01000180.1 GCF_003346515.1 Streptomyces corynorhini | reverse complement strand
GGACCTCGGAGTCGCGGGCGATGCGCCAGATCGCGGCTCCGTCCTCCACTCGTGGGGTGTCGATCGTGCGGAGTCGGGTGAATTCGCTTCGGGCGCCTGCAAGGTCTGCTTGTGCGGCGGTCATACGGATTGAATTTACCGAGCAAATTCAAAAGATGCATCTTCTGGAGGGGTTGGGTGAGAAGCGGCCCTGTGTTATCACGCGGGCGCGGACCCCAGTGTCGGATCGGCCAGAAGCGGGGTAAAATATGCCGAAATCAGGGATAAAGCGGGCGTGATCATGGGCTCGGTCACATATCCGTAACGCTCGCGAGGTGGCGCCGAAACCAAGGCGTTTAGCTTCGGGGAAAGCGGGAAGACGAATAGCGGGAAGCCACTCGCAATAAGTNNNNCGGCCCGGCCCGGCCCGGCCGACCGTGCGTCCGCCTTTCGTGCGTTCGCCCTACGCGTGTCCGCCTCACGGGCGTTCGCCTCACGCGTGTCCGCCTTACGCGTGTTCGTCGACCGCGCGTGAGGCGGCTGCCTGGTCCACCGGGACGCCCAGGGCGCCGAGCGCCGCGCCCAGCGCCGCCAGCGAGGCCCGCACGGTGTCGGGGGTCGCGTGCGGCCCGTAGTGGTTGACCCGGACCATCTCACCGGCGAGGGCGCCCCCGCCCGCGATCAGCGGCAGCGCCGGATCGGCCGCCAGCGCCTTCGCCACCAGCTCCGCCGCGTCCACCCCGGCGGGCGTGCGCAGCGTCGTGGCCACCGGAGCGGCGTCCGCGGCCTGGTGGACGAACGGCTCAAGACCGCCCCCCAGCGCCGACGCCCCCGCGCGGGTCGCGGCGGCGGCCGAGGCGTGCCGGGCGATCACCGCGTCGAGGCCGACCGCCTCGATACGGTCCAGACACGCCTCCAGCGCCAGCGTCTCCAGCTGGGCCGGCGCGTGCGGCAGCGCCCTGCGGCCCGCGTCGATCCAGCGCTCCTTCCAGTCGAGCAGCGACAGGTAGGAGCGCCGGGGCGCCCCCGGGTTGGCGGCGAACCGCTCCCAGGCGCGCGGGCTCACCGAGACCGCCGAGACACCGGCCGGTCCGCCCATCGCCTTCTGCGCGCCGATCACGCACAGGTCGACGCCCCAGGCGTCCGGCAGCAGCGGCTCGGCGGCCACCGAGGCGACGGCGTCCAGCATGAACAGGGCGCCGTGGGCCCGTACCACCTCGCCGATCTCCGCGACCGGGTTGGTGTTGCCGGTCGCCGCCTCGGCGTGCACGAGCGAGACGAAGTCGATCCCGGGATGCGCGGCGAGGGCCCGCTCGACCTGGGCCGCGGTGACGGCCGTGTGGAAGGGCACCTCCAGGTCGACGACGGTGGCGCCGCAGTCGCGCAGCCAGTCGCCGAAGGTCTGCCCGTAGGGGCCGGTCACCACGTTCAGCGCGGTCGAGCCGGGCCGCGCGCCCCCGCGCACGCACCCTTCCAGCGGCAGCAGGGCCTCGCCCTGCGTGATCACGACATCGTTCCCGGTGGCCAGCAGCGCGGCGACGCGGCGCTCGACGGCGGCGAAGTGCTCGGCGGTCAGCGGGGGCAGATCCAGCAGGGGGTGGGTCACGGCGAGGCTCTCTTCGGGGACGGGCGGAGGCGGGCGCGGGAAGGGGCGGAACCCCTCGTGGGTACCCTCGGACCGGGAGGGGGAATCCCTCCCGGTCGAGGGTACCCACGGGCTCGTACAGTGCTGCCCATGAGTGATCACGCGGTGCTGAGGGTGAGGGGCCGGATCCTGGTCGGCCCCGAGGACGTCAGGGACGAGCTGTGGATGGTGGGCGGCCGGATCAGCTACGAGCGGCCCCCGGGCGCCCGTGACGTCCGTGACGTCGAGGGCTGGGCGCTGCCCGGACTGGTCGACGCCCACTGCCATGTCGGCCTCGACCACCACGGCGCGGTGGACGCGGCGACCAGCGAGAAGCAGGCGCTGACCGACCGGGACGCGGGCGCCCTGCTGCTCAGGGACGCGGGTTCCCCGGCGGACACCCACTGGACCGACGCCCGCCCGGACCTCCCGAAGATCATCAGGGCGGGCCGCCACATCGCCCGAACCCGCCGCTACATCCGCGGCTACGCCCACGAGATCGAGCCCGCCGACCTGGTCGCGTACGTGGCGCGGGAGGCCCGGCGCGGCGACGGCTGGGTCAAGCTCGTCGGGGACTGGATCGACCGCGACGCGGGCGACCTGACCGCCTGCTGGCCGCGCGCCGAGGTGGAGGCGGCGATAGCCGAGGCGCACCGGCTCGGCGCCCGCGTCACGGCGCACTGCTTCGCCGAGGCCGCGCTGCGCGACCTGGTGGAGGCGGGCATCGACTGCGTCGAGCACGCCACCGGACTCACCGAGGACACCATCCCGCTCTTCGCGGAACGGGGCGTGGCGATCGTTCCGACGCTCGTCAACATCGCTACCTTCCCGCAGCTCGCGGCGGGCGGTCAGGAGCGCTATCCGCGCTGGTCCGCGCATATGAACCGGTTGTACGAACGTCGGTACGACACGGTGCGCGCGGCGTACGACGCGGGCGTCCCCGTCTTCGTCGGCACGGACGCGGGCGGCGGCCTCGCGCACGGTCTGGTGGCGGCCGAGGTCGAGGAGCTGACGAAGGCCGGCATCCCACCGCTGGAAGCGCTCTCCGCCACCACCTGGGGGGCCAGGACCTGGCTGGGGCGTCCCGCGCTGGAGGAGGGCGCCCCGGGCGATCTGGTCGTCTACGACGAGGACCCCCGGGCGGACGTACGGGCCCTGGCGGCGCCCCGGCGGATCGTGCTGAACGGGCGGGTGGTCGGCTGAATGTCCGTGCCGGTCAGTGGATGGCGCGGATCATCACGGTGAGGACCGGCGACTCCGCCGACGGCTGGCTCTGCCCGATGTCCTCGTATCCCCAGGACGTGTAGAGCGCGTGCACCTTTCCGTCACCGGCGGCCGGGTTGACCATGAAGGTGACGTACCGCTCCTCGCGCGTGGCGAGTATGGCGTCATGGATACGGCGGGCGATGCCGGTCTTCTGCCAGTCCGGCCGAACACCGCCTTCCTTCAGGGCCACGGCCGGGCCTGCCGTGTATTGGTCCGCTGGCGCCGGGTTGGTGCGCTGCCAGTACCGGTCACCACGCTCGATCGTGTTGCCGTAGACGTAGCCGACAGGACGGCCGTCCGCGTAGGCGAGGACAGCCCCGAATCCTGTTTCAGAGCCGTGGCGGTCCAGGCGCTCGCTGAATGCGGGGATCGCGTAGTTCGGCAAGTGGAGCAGCGGGGCACGGACATCGGAGTAGACCTCGATCAGATCGTCACGAACAGCTTCGAGGGTGGTGAACGTGCGGAGTTCGGCAGCGGGTGTCGTGGTCATGCGGGTGTCCTCCAAGCGTTGCGGTGGTGCTCGGTCCAGATCTGGGTGGTAGAGCTGCCCGGTGCGGTGGCGTGCAGCGCGGCACCGAATTTCTGAAGCAGGCGGGATACACGGGCGTGTTGGGTAGCGGCGTCGGAGGGGACCGACATCGCGGTGACCGTAGCGGCATCGACGGCACCTTGCGCGAGCTGGGCGTGTGCGAGCCGTGTCGTGGTGATGGCCAAGGACCGGCGCATATGGGGCCGAAGGGCGGACAGGCAGCGGTGAGCGTGGAATTCGGCTGTCTGGTAGTCGCCGAGCGCGAGAAAGGCTGAGAGCCCGAGCGAATCCAACTCGGCTTGGTCGTAGAACGCGAGCATCCACACCGGCCGGAAGTCCGCCGGATCGGCGCGCAGCATGGCGTCTTGCGCCTGCTCGAACGCGCGGCGTGTTCCGGTGCGGTCCCGCGCCACTCCATGGATGGCCGACTGCCGAGCCAGGCCGAGGGACGCGAACAGGGGATCACGGCGCGTGATGTGCAGATTGCGGGCGACATCGTTGGCGGCAAGTGCATGGGAAGGGCGGCCCATGTGCCGGTACATAGTCCCCGCGTGACTCCAGATGCGGAACTTGATCGCTTGATTGCCGGACATCTCGGCAAGGACCTGCGCTTCGCGCATATGCGCTCTCGCATCGTTGTAGCGTCGGCCGTCGATCGCCGCCCACATCGCTGAGGAACGGAACGACGCCGCACAGGCATACAGGCTGTTGCGTACGCGCTGGGTGGCACTGCCCATGTTCTGAAGATTCAGTGCCTCGTCGGCAAGCGCGGTAGCTCGCTGCTCGATACCGAGCTGACCACCGTGGCGGTGATCGTTGGCGATGACCTCGGTGAAGCGCGTGTGCAGACGGTCGACATCACTTATGCCGATGCGGCGGCGCGATGCGCTGGGGGCGGTTGCTGCTGCCGCTGCGGCAGCGATGCCGCCAACAAGGATGCGGCGCTTCATATCTGAGTCTTCCTGTGACAGGGCCGGGGCAACCGAGGTCCGGCCCCGTGGAACGAACCCTAAGGAGGTGGCGGATAAGCCGGTGACGTCCTCAAGGGCCTTGCGGGTAGCCGATTTAGGCCACTTGACCCGGCCCGCTTTCCAGGACCGGATCGATGAGCCGTCCAGTCCGCCGGCCCGCCCGGTAAGTCGCTCAAGGGCTCCATTCACGGCATCAGCCAGGCTGTTGGAGCTGTGCCCGTGCTCGGCCATCCATTGCTCCAGAGCCGCATTGCGCGTGACCTCCATAACCGCACCGTAGCGGAGTGATTTCCACCTGTCAGGTAAACGAAAAGTCAAATCGCCCTAGGAAATTTCACCGAATACCCCTCTGATCGCCCTAACTTCCCTGCTGTGGAAGGGAGTTGTCTGGTTACTGGCCGCCCGCACACAACAGTGTGAGCGGCTGTTGACGGCTCGGCTCGTTCCTGAAATCCCCAGGAGGGGCGAGCCGGGCGCCGAGACAACGACGAAGGCTCCACCAATGACGAGTCTCAGTGACCAAGTTCAGGCCGCACCCGTCGGCCACCCCGCCTACAGCCAAACGTTTCCGTGCGAGCCGGAGACGGCCGAGGCCGGCCGCAAGCTTGTCCGCCGCGCCCTTGCCGTATGGCACCTCGACGATCTCGGTGACCGCTCGGCGCTGATCATGTCCGAGCTGGTCGCGAACGCCGTCCGGCACACCCCTTGCTCCTCGATCCGTCTGATGGTCGGACGGCCGAACGCGAGATGGGTACGCATCGCAGTGGTGGACCGGGCGCCCTCGCTACTGCCGGAACTCAGCCTGGTCGACGCCGACGAGGAGTCCGGCCGCGGCCTGCTCCTCATCGATGCGATCGCCGACCGCTGGGGCTACGACCTTCACGGAAACGGCAGGTCCGTATGGGGCAAAGAGGTTTGGGTGGAAATCCTCATTGAAACCGAACAGTGACCGCCGATCCCGTATCCGTACCCCTGCCCCTGCCGGACCTGGCTCGCCTGAGGCCCCGGCAGCAGATGGCCATCGACTGCGCCCGGTGCGCCCGGCATCTGGGGATGTCCGGCCAGGTGATCGGAGACGTGCGGTACCGGGGCCTGCTGTTCCGGCTGTGGATCTGCGAGGACGGGTGCCGCTCGCGCGTCCGTGGCGAGCTGTGACCGGCCGTCGGCGCCGTACACGTTTCCACCGGGTCCCTGACCGTCGTCACCCGCTGATGTGCCGCTGGGAAGTCTGGTGGCTGGTTGCGGACATCGCAGGGCTGCTGGCAGCCATTGCCTCGGCTGTGTCGGCCAAGTAACGGCTGCCGCCGAAGCGCGGTGCGCGCTGGATTCCACCTTTCCTTGGAAGGAGTACCGGGTCATGACCATTCCGCTCCCGATTGCCGGCCTGGACTGGACCGCGTTGCGGAACTTCGCCGCGCTGCGAGGACAGCTCAGGGTCTCGCTGACGCCCATCTGCAACGTGAAGTGCTGGTTCTGCCACAACGAGGGAGATGTGCCACCACCGTTCACGCATCTGCACCGCGACGCCAAGCCCCGCGCCCGCGAGCTGACCGCTGAGGACTACGTCAACGTGCTGCGTGAGCTGATCGGAGCCGGGCTCAAGCGCGTGTACTTCACCGGTGGTGAGCCGCTCGTGTCGAGGTTGGCGCGGCCCGTCCTGACCCGGCTTCCCGTTCGCGGTCCGGACGTGTCCTACACGCTGATCACGAACGGCCTCCTGGTGCGCACGCATCAGGACTGGCTCGCCACGACCGGCCTGGACAAGGTGAAGGTCTCCCTGCACTACCTCTCCGACGAGTCCTTCCGGGCCATTGCCCAGACTCGCGACGGTGTCGCGGCCGTCCTGGACGGCATCGAGGCTGCCCGCGAGACGTTCGAACGAGTGGAGCTGAACACGCTCATCCAGCACGAGAACGAACACGAGCTGCGCGACATCCTCGCCTACGCACTCGAACGCAGGCTGCCGGTGCAGTTCATCGAGCTGGTCGAGACCGACTTCAACGCCGACCGGAAGTCCTCGGCGGTCGGGGCTCACGGCCTCATCGACCACCTGCGCACACTGACGCGCGAGGAGGAAGCGGTGGTCTCCGGCGTCGGTCAGGGACGGCGGATCTTCCGCATCGACGGCATCGAGATTGACGTCATACACCGCGAACTGGGCCGCCATCACGTGGGCCAGTGTGGCACCTGCCCGGTGAAGGCCAAGTGCGTCGAGGGCTTCTGGGCCCTGCGCATGGACCATGCCGGCGGAATCCAGCCCTGCCTTCTGCGCGACGACCTGCGCATGGACATCCGGTCATTGCTGGACCAGCCGGAGCAGGTTCCCGCAGCCGTGGCCCAGCATGTCGCCGCGTTCACCGAGGGCACTCTGTGAGGCTGCTTCGCGGCCCGTACGCACCTGGGGCGGACAAAGGCCGCCAAGGGCCGTTCGTGGTCCTGGAAGGCGTCTCAGGGGTGGGGAAGTCAACGCTCAGCAGCCTGCTTGCCAAGCGGCTCGGCGCCACGGAGATCCACACACTCACCGATCCGCACACCGGCTGGTCCGGCGCGGTCAACCGGGAGACCCGGCCGCTGCCGCAGTTCGCCTTCTACCTCTCCGGTCTCCTCCACGCCTCCGACACCGTACGGCAGGCCCTGACCGTGGGGCCCGTGGTCGCGGACCGGTACGCCTCCTCGGTCACGGCCTGCCACGCCGCCGTCAACGGCCTCGGCCTGGACCAGGTGAAGGAGCTGATCGCACCGTTCTGGCCGTACCTCGTGGCGCCGGACGCCACCTTCTACCTCATCAGCTCCGATCGCTCGCTGAGGGAACGGATGGGGACCAAGGCGGACGTGAAGCAGGACGACACCGACCTGTTCGGCGTCCCCGGACGCCTTTCCCGGCTCCGGGAGAACTTCCAGGCCGTGGCCGACGAGGACCCCAGCGCCGTCACGCTCCCCTCCGACGGCCGGGGCCCTGACGACCTGGCTCACATCATCGTCAAGCACTTGGAGGGCAAGCGTGCTCAACCCGATCGACACCGACACCGTAATCCGTGACGGCCGCGTCGTCGGCGTGTTCCCGGACGAGATCCACGAGGGTGTGGCTTGGTGGGTCGCCGCCTGCTTCGTTGTCGTCAGCCACACCCGGCAGATGGTCGTGGCACACGACGGGCACCCCACCACGGCCGAGTTCCACCAGCGGTTCTGCCACGGGGCCATCAACGCCCAGCACTTGGGCTGCCAGGTCTCCAGCCTCGGCACGGCCGACGAAGCCCAGCTCCTGTACGCAATGAAGGCACTCGGCTCCGTCCCTGGCGCGTGGCTGTCAACGACCGACGACAGCGGGCGGCTGACCGTCACCATTCGCCTTTACGACGCCGACGGCCGACCTGTCACCGAAGACACCGGCTTGGCCGTGCTGCGGGAGATGATCGCCTCGGACCGTGTTCCCATTCCGGTGAACGACCAGGCCAAAGGGAGTATCACCGAGCGCCGCGACCTGGTGGAGGCACCGTGATCAACGCGGCCGAGGTAGTCACCAGCGGCACCAGCATTCTGTTCGTCACCCTCGATTCCCTGCGCTACGACGTCGCCCGCGCGGCCCTGCACGCCGGTCGGACACCGCGCATGGCGAGGATCCTGCCGGGTGGTGTGTGGGAGGAACGCCGTACCCCCGGCACCTTCACCCTCCCCGCGCACATCGCGTTCTTCTCCGGCTTCTTACCCAAGCTGCCCCAGCCCGTGCAGCCGCCCAGGCTGTGGGAGTGCCGTCCGCCCGCCTTCAAGGACGTCGATGCGGGCACGTTCGTCTTCGACGCACCGAACCTCCTCACCGGGCTCGCCCGGTACGGATACCGCACCGTGTGCATCGGCGGCGTCACCTACTTCTCCCGGGAGACGCCGCTCGGGTCGGTGCTGCCCGACATGTTCCATGAAGACCTCTGGCGGCCCAAGTTCTGCTCCCCGGAGCCAGACTCCACACGCCACCAGGTCGACCATGCTCTGACTGTCGCCGAGCAGTACGCCGACCGCCCGCTGTTCCTGTTCGTCAACGTCTCCGCCACCCATGTTCCCCACGGCCACTACACGGGCGACAGCGTCGACTCCTGGCACTCCCAGGCCGCCGCGCTCGCCTACGCGGACGCACACCTCGGCCGCTTGGTCGAAGCGCTCACCAACAAGAAACGGTGGCTGATCATCATGTGTGCCGACCACGGCGACGCCTTC
This sequence comes from Streptomyces corynorhini, assembly GCF_003346515.1. Taxonomy (GTDB): domain Bacteria; phylum Actinomycetota; class Actinomycetes; order Streptomycetales; family Streptomycetaceae; genus Streptomyces; species Streptomyces corynorhini. The sequence goes on along the minus strand of NZ_QQNA01000180.1, from coordinate 16,614 downwards.
GGCGAGGACGGCTATCACGGCCGTGGTATCGCCCACCCCACCGTGCTGAACGTGCCGTTCGCCGCCCTGCTCACCTCATAAGGACTACGCTCCGGGGCCATGAGCGACACATCCGAGCGGGGGGCGATGCGCGACGCCTCCGTCGTCGTGGCCCGGGACCTGGACGGCAAGGTCGCTGTCCTGAGCGCCGAATTCCCCCGGCACGGAGGCGAGTACGTGTTCCTGCCCGGAGGACGCCGGGAAGGTGACGAGACTCCGGAGGAGTGTGCGCGCCGCGAACTTCGAGAGGAAGCCGGTGTCACCGCCGACACCTGGTGCGTCCTCGGTTCGTACGCCATCACTCTGAACTCCCCGGCCCGTATCCACCTCTTCCTGGCCGAGAGTCTCACCTACGGGCCGCGTCAACTCAATCCGGGCGAAGCGGACTTCAAGCTGATGTGGTGGCCGATGGCCGACGCGATCCGGGCTGCGGCCCAGGGGCGATTCCTGCTTCAGGGCGGTCCCCTGGCGTTGCTGCTGACTCAACAGATGACATCGGTCTGACGGGAACGCAGGCGCCCCTGGGGAACGCGCGTGCCACAAGAATCGAATCCGACCCCGAAAACACCACTTTAGAGTGAACTCACTTCAGGTGCTCGCCTGTTCACTCTAAGTGCGTAAAGATTCCGGTGTCTCAGTCGCCACTGCCACGTGTCCCCGTTCGGCAGCGCGCGACGTCAAATCTCTTGTGGGGGTTCCACATCTTGAACAGCAATACCTTCCGCATGCCCGCGCGCCGGTACGCCGCCGTCGTGGCGGCCGCCGCGCTGACGGCGGGGCCTGTCCTCCTCGCCGCCCCGGCACAGGCCACCGGAGGCAAGGGCGAGGGGCGGGCGAGCGCGGTCGTGCTCGGCGTCGGACTCGACGTGTCCCTGCTCAACAAGACCGTCAACCTGCCGCTCAACGTCTCGCTCAACGAGGTCAAGGCGCCGGCGAGCGCCGAGCGGACGGCGCTCAGCGCCCGGCTGGACGGCGTGGACGGCGGAAAGCCGTTCACCCTGCTGCGCGCCGACGTGGCCACCTCGAAGGCGACGGCCGACGCGGACAGGGCCGAGGGCTACAGCAACCTCGCGCACGCCAAGGTCCATGTCCCCGGGCTGCCGCTGCTCTCCCTGATCGAGATCCAGGAGGTCACCTCCAAGGCGGTCTGCGAGGCCGGGAAGCGGCCGGTCGCCGATTCGAACGTGCTCGGTCCCGTGACCGTCCTCGGCAAGAAGGTCACCCTGTCGGCGGGCGGCACCACCCTGGTCCGGGTGCCGGGCGTCGGCGAGGTCACGCTCGACCTGTCCAAGACGCACACCACCTCCCGTACGGCGGCGGCCTCGGCGCTCGAACTCAAGGTGTCGGTCAATCCGCTCAAGCTGAACGTCGCCGAGGTCGAGGGCACGGTCACCCTCGCCGGAGCCACCTGCGAGTCGCCCGACGCGCCCGCCCCGGAGAAGCCGAAGCCGGAGAAGCCCGAGCCCGAGCCGTCGAAGCCCGAGGAGCAGAAGCCGGAGGAGCAGAAGCCCGAGGAGTCCAGGACCCCGGAGGCGGGCAAGCCGGCCGACGACGGGCCCAAGAGCGACGTGAAGCCCCAGACGGCGGCTGAGCCGGTCGCGGCGAACCTCGCCGAGACCGGCGGCAGTTCCACGACGCCGTACCTGGCGGGCGGCGCGGCGGCCCTGCTCGCGGTGGGCGGCGGCGCGCTGCTCGTGGTCAGGAAGGCCCGCGCCGGGCGCTGAGGTGAGGGGGGCGGTGCTCCGCCGTGGAGCACCGCCCCCTGCCACCGGCCCTGCGGGCTCAGACCTTCGACGCGTAGCCGACGAAGTCGCCCCAGGCGGCCGGTGCGAAGCCGAGGTGGGGCAGGCAGATGTCCTTGGTGTCCCGGACGTGGACGGTGCCGGGGGTGGCGGCCACCTCGACGCACACCGGGCCGTCGTTGGTGCTGTAGCTGCTCTTCGTCCACTCCAGCGCGGAACCGTCTCCGGCAGAGGACTTGAGGGTCATGTCTCTCCAAGAAGCTTCTCGATGAAGGCCCGCGACTCCCGTGGCCTCATGGCCTGCGATCGGATCATCCCATAGCGCATCTCCAGGATCTGGACCTCCTTGGGGTCGGAGATCACCCGGCTGCTGAGCTGGACTTCGTTGTGCCCCACCGTCGTGCCGTTCCTGAGCTTCAGTACCTGGAGCGAGCCGCCCAGTCCCGAGTGTTCCTCGGCCGACGTGGGCATCACCTGGATCTCGACGTGCCGCAACGTCGCCCTCTCCAGGAGATGTTCGAGCTGCCGCCGCCACACCATTCTGCCCCCGACGGGCCGCCGAAGCGACGCCTCTTCCTGGACGAAGGTCAGCAGCGGAAGGGGCCGTTGATCGAAGAGGCATTGCCGCCCCATACGAGCGGCCACCAGGCGTTCGAGTTCGTCCTCCTCGTACGCCGGACGCCGCAGCCCGTACAGCGCGCGGGCGTACTCCTCCGTCTGGAGGAGGCCGTGCACGACGAGGCTTTCGTACGCGCCCAGTTCCAGCGCTTCCGCCTCCAGCTTCGCCAGGTTCCGGACCTTCCGGGGGTAACGGGCCTCCGCCACGTCCCGCTTCATCGCGGCGATCTTGCCGCCCGCACTCAGGACCTGGTCCGCCTTGTCCAGGAACTCCGGCCGGGGGATGCGTTTTCCGGCCTCCACCTTGTAGATCTGGTTCTCGCCGTACCCGATCGCCACCCCGAACTCGGCCTGGCTGAAACCCCCCGACATGCGCCAGAGCTTGATCTGCCGGCCCACCGCCGCGATGACCCCGACGGAGTCGTTGTCGGCGTCCGGCTCCCAGCCCGGCTCGTCCGCCCCCTCCGCCGCGCCGCCTTCGGTACCCGTACCGCCGCTGTCCACACTCATGCGTACACCTCCGAAACGTGACCTCGCCAGGTAACCCGTTCGCCCCCGTGAAAGGTCACGCCGTACGCCCCGGACAGCACCCGGACAGCACCCGGACAGGGACCCGGACAAGGACCCGGAGGCCGCGTCCGACAGGGCCGCCGCACCCCCGCCTCCTCAGCCGCCCACCGCCGTCAGCGCCTGGTCCAGGGCCTGGAGGAAACGATTCGTCGTGGCCCGGTCCCGGACCGCGAGCCGCAGCCAGCACGGCCCCAGACCGGGAAACGTGTCCCCTCGGCGGGCCGCGAAGCCCAGCGTGCGCAGCCGCGCCCGCACCGCGTCCGCGCGCTCCGTCCGGATCAGCACGAAGGGGCCGCGCGCCGCCTCCACCGTCACGATCTCCTCGAACTCCGCCAGACCGGCGAGCAGATGCGCCCGCTCCCTCGCGATCCCGCACGCGGCACGCTCCGCCTCGGCCAGCGCCTCCGGCGACACGCACGCCTCGGCCGCCGCCAGCGCGGGCGTCGACACCGGCCACAGCGGCTGCGCCCGCTCCAGCGCCGCGACCGTCTCCGGCTCGGCCAGCACATAACCGATGCGCAGCCCCGCCAGCCCCCAGGTCTTCGTCAGGCTGCGCAGCACCACGAGCCCCGGCACGTCCGTACGCCCGGCCAGCGCCTCCGGCTCGCCCGGCACCGCGTCCATGAACGCCTCGTCCACCACCAGCGTCCGCCCTGGGCGGGCCAGCTTCACGATGTCCTCGGCCGGATGCAGCACGGACGTCGGGTTCGTCGGATTGCCGAGCACGACCAGATCCGCGTCGTCGGGCACCGCCGCCGGATCGAGCCGGAACCCCTCCGACGCGCGCAGCAGCACCCGCCGCACCGTATGGCCCGCGTCCCGCAGAGCCGCCTCCGGCTCGGTGAACTGCGGATGGACGACCACCGGCCCGCGCCCCGGCAGCGCGCGCGCGAGCAGCACGAACGCCTCCGCCGCGCCCGCCGTCAGCAGCACCCGCTCCACCGGCAGCCCGTGCCGCGCCGCGACCGCCGCGCGGGCCGCCCGCCCGTCGGGATAGGCGGCCAGCCCGGTCAGCGAGGCGGCGATCCGCTCGCGCAGCCAGTCGGGGGGAGTGCCCGTACGGACGTTGACGGCGAGGTCGATCAGCCCCGCCGCCCCGTCCCGTACCTCGGCGTCGCCGTGATGGCGCAGGTCGTGGCGGTCAGCGCGCGTAGACATGGGCGTCGGCTCTCCGGATCGTGCGTACGTGCTCGGTGGTCTTCGCGCACTCGGTCCGCTCCGTGCGCTCGGTCTGCTCGAAGTGCTGGACGACACGGGTCACCGGACTCCTTCCCCCTGCCACCGGTCTCCCGGGGCGCCTGTCGTGCTCTCTGCCGTCCCCCACATCATGTCCGCCCGGTTCGGTTCCACTCCGAGTGGCCCCTACTCGCCACCGCGCAGGTGACGGCGGACCGGCCGGCCCCCGCCACCGACTTCCGCTTCGGCACCAGCAACACGCCCCCGCCCATCAGCGCGGCGGCCTCCGCGACCGACGCCGTCCCGGTCGCGGCCAGCGGCGCGGCCGACGGATTCGGTACGGCGACCCCGGCCAGCAGCTCCGGCGGCCAGCCGCGCACCGGCACCCCGAGCCGCGCCCCGGCCCCGGCGATCGCGGGGCGCAGGGCGGCGGACGCCACGGTCGCCAGCTCCACCACCCGGCCGGGCGGGAGCCTCGCCTCGCGCAGGGTGCGCGCGATGAGCGCCAGGACGTCCTCGGCGCGGGCGCCGCTCCTGGCACCGACGCCGACGATCAGGTCCTGTCCGGCCGCCTCATGAGGTGCGCCGCGCCCGTCCGATCGGCTATGCAGGGGCGCATGGCGGTCTTCGTCGCGCTCGGCGCGTTCCTCATGACGCTGTTCGGCGGCTGGACGGCGCAGCGGGTCACCGACCGCCGTCATCTCGTGCTGGGCCTGGCCGGGGGACTGATGCTCGGGGTGGTCGGCCTCGACCTGCTGCCCGAGGCGATGCACGCGGCGGGACACGAACTCTTCGGGGTGCCGCAGGCGCTGCTGCTGTTCGTCGGCGGGTTCCTCGTCGCCCATATGGTCGAACGGCTCCTCGCCTTCCGTCAGTCCGGCGGCCCGCACGGCGCCGACGCCGCCACCGACGCCGCCGGGCCCGCCACCGACGCCGCCACCGACCTCGCCGCCGGGCCCGCCGAGAACCACCGGGTCCCGGAGGTCGGGCTCACCGCCGCCGCCGCGATGGTCGGCCACAGCCTGATGGACGGCGTCGCACTCGGCGCCGCCTTCCAGGTCGGCGGCGGCATGGGGCTCGCCGTCGCGCTCGCCGTCATCGCCCACGACTTCGCGGACGGCTTCAACACGTACACCCTGACCAGCCTGTACGGGAACGACCGGCGCCGGGCCGTCACGATGCTCGTCGCCGACGCCGTCGCGCCGGTGATCGGCGCCGCGTCCACACTGCTGTTCACGCTCCCCGAGGAGGCGCTCGGCAGCTACCTCGGCTTCTTCGGCGGCGCGCTGCTCTACCTCGCCGCCGCCGAGATCCTGCCCGAGGCGCACCACGACCACCCGGCGCGCTCCACGGTGCTCTGCACGGTCCTGGGCGTCGGCTTCGTCTGGCTGGTGGTCGGCGTCGCCGGATGAGACGCCGGGGCAGCAGACGGCGCCGGGAGCGGGCAGCCGGACGCTCACCGCCGGACCGCGCTCACGCCGTACCCCCGCCGTGCCGCCCGCCGCTCACGTCGCGGCCTCCCCGGCGCACCCCGCCACCAGCCGCCGCGCCATCGCGGGCGCCGCCGCCCAGTGCGTGTGCAGATAGCTCGCGTGCACCCCGCCCCGGACGAATCCCTCCATCCGGCGCTCCGGATGCGTCAGCCCCCAGGCGGGGGCCTCCCCGGCGCCCGGTTCCAGCACCGTACGGTGGAACTCGTGCCCGCGTACCCGGGTACCGGCCGCCGCCAGCGCGCTGTCGCCGATCGCCACCGCCTCGCGGTAGCCCAGCGTCAGCCGCCCCGACATCCGCGCGTCCGCCGCCAGCACCCCGCACATCGGCTTCCCGTCCAGAGAGCGCGCCAGATAGAGCAGCCCGGCGCACTCGGCGGCCACCGGAGCGCCGGAGTACGCCAGCTCGGCCACGGCCTTGCGCAGCGGCTCGTTGGCGGACAGCTCCGGGGCGTAGACCTCAGGGAAGCCGCCGCCGATCACCAGCCCCCGCGTCCCCTCCGGGAGTTCCTCGTCGCGCAGCGGATCGAAGGGGACGACCTCCGCGCCCGCCGCCGTCAGCAGCTCGGTGTGCTCGGCGTACGAGAAGGTGAACGCCGAGCCGCCGGCCACCGCGATCACCGGCCGCGCACCGGAGGCGGCGGCCACCACCGGCTCGACCGCAGGCTCCCACGCCACCGCGTCCAGCGGCGGCGCGCTCCTGGCCAGCGCGAGCAGCGCCGCCAGGTCACATCCCTCCCGTACCCGCCCGGCCAGCTCCCGCATGGCGGCCAGCGCGTCCGCGCGCCGCTCGGCGACCGGCACCAGCCCCAGATGGCGCGAGGGCGTCCCGACGCCGTCGGTACGGCGCAGCACCCCCATCACGGGCACGCCCGACTCGTCCAGCGCCTCCCGCAGCAGCCGCTCGTGCCGGTCGGTGGCCACCTTGTTGAGGATCACCCCGCCGATCCGCACCTCCGGGTCCCACGACGCGAAGCCGTGCACCAGCGCCGCCACCGAACGCGACTGCGACGAGGCGTCCACCACCAGCACCACCGGCGCCCGCAGCAGCTTCGACACCTGGGCGGTGGAGGCCAGTTCGCCCTGGCCGGAGGCGCCGTCGTACAGCCCCATCACGCCCTCGACCACGGCGAGGTCCGCCCCCGCCGCGCCGTGCGCGAACAGCGGCCCGATCAGTCCGGTCCCGCACATGTACGCGTCGAGGTTCCGGCCCGGCCGTACCGCCGTGGCGCCGGGCCCCGCCGACACGGCCAGCGCGTGATACCCCGGATCGATGTAGTCGGGGCCCACCTTGTGCGGGGAGACGGCGAGACCACGCTCGGAGAAGGCCGCCATCAGCCCTGTCGCGACCGTGGTCTTGCCGGCGCCCGACGCGGGGGCGGCGATCACCAGCCTCGGGACGTTCACCACGGGTCGCTCCTGTTCAGCACTCGTTCACCACTCGATGCCCCGCTGGCCCTTCTGGCCCGCGTCCATCGGGTGCTTGACCTTCGTCATCTCCGTGACGAGATCCGCGAAGTCCAGCAGCTCCCGCGGGGCGTTGCGCCCGGTGATCACCACGTGCTGGGTGCCGGGCCGGTTCCGCAGCACCTCGATCACCTCGGCGGTGTCCACCCAGCCCCAGTGCAGCGGATAGGCGAACTCGTCCAGCACGTACAGCTTGTGGGTCTCGGCCGCCAGATCCCGCTTGACCTGCTCCCAGCCCTCGCGCGCGGCCTCCTCGTTGGAGAGCTGCGCGTCGCGCTGCACCCACGACCAGCCCTCGCCCATCTTGTGCCAGGCGACGCTGCCGCCCTCGCCGCTCGCGCCCAGCGTCTTGAGGGCCTGCTCCTCGCCGACCTTCCACTTCGCCGACTTCACGAACTGGAAGACCCCGATCGGCCACCCCTGCGTCCACGCCCGCAGCGCGAGCCCGAACGCCGCCGTCGACTTGCCCTTGCCGGTGCCCGTGTGGACCAGCACCAGCGGGCGGTTGCGGCGCTGCCGGGTGGTGAGCCCGTCGTCCGGTACGTTCTCCGGCTGTCCCTGCGGCATTACGCTGCCCTCCCACGTCGTTCGTCGCCTGCCTGCTGTACATCCCTGACGAGTCCGGCGAGCCGGTCGGCGCGCAGCTCGTCCAGGGTGATCGCCGTACCGTCCAGGTCCCTCGCGAGCGCGCCCGCGAGCCCCAGCCGCACCGGCCCCGACTCGCAGTCCACCACGACCGACGCCGTCCCCTGCGCGGCGTGCAGCCGGGCCGCGCGCGCGGCCAGCGCCACCGGATCGGGGCCGCCGGTCGCCCGGCCGTCCGTCACCACGAGCAGCAGCGGACGGCGCGCGGGGTCGCGCATCCGCTCCACCCGCAGCACGTCGTGGGCCTTGAGCAGCCCGGCGGCCAGCGGGGTCCGCCCGCCCGTGGGCAGCGACTCCAGCCGCGCCGCCGCCGCGTCCACCGAGGAGGTGGGCGGCAGCGCGACCTCCGCCTCCTTGCCCCGGAAGGTGATCAGCCCGACCTTGTCGCGCCGCTGGTAGGCGTCGAGCAGCAGCGAGAGCACCGCGCCCTTCACCGCGCTCATCCGCTGCCTGGCCGCCATCGAACCGGAGGCGTCGACCACGAACAGCACCAGGTTTCCCTCGCGCCCCTCCCGCGTCGCCTGCCGCAGATCGTCCTTGCGCACCACCAGCCCGGCGCCCACGCGGCCCCTGGCCCGCTGGTGCGGCGCCGCCGCCTGGACGGTCGCCGTGAGATGCAGTTTGGTCAGCGCGCCGCTCGGCCGCCGGGATCCCGTCGTCCTGCCGTGCTCGGTACGGGCCCGGGAGCGCCGGCCGGCCGCGCCCTCGCCCAGACCGGGCACGCTCAGCGCCTTCGTACGGAACGGCTCGGTGGCGCCCACGGCCGACTGCTCACCGGCGCCCGGCGCGCCCGCGCGCTGCTGGGGCTCTGGTTGGGCCTCGGGCCGCTCGGTCCCGGCGCCGTCCGGTACGTCGTCCGGGGACGGCTCGTCCGGAGTGCCGGTCGTCTCGGGCGCCGGGGAGTCCTCGGGGCCGCGCTGCGGCGGCAGCCCGCCACCGCCGCCGCCCCCGCCGTCAGGACCGTCGTCCGGTCCCTCCGGCTCCGGGTCGTCGTCCCCCTGGTACTCCTCCAGCGTGTCGTCGAGCTTCTCCTCGTCCAGCCCCGGCGCGTCGAACGGATTGCGCCGCCGCCGGTGCGGCAGCGCGAGCAGCGCCGCCTGCCGTACGTCCTCGGCCAGCACGTCCGCGCGCCCCGCCCAGGCGGCCAGCGCCGTCGCGGTCCGCGCCATCACGATGTCCGCGCGCATCCCGTCCACCTCGAACGCGGCGCAGGTCGCGGCGATCTGGAGCAGCGCCGCGTCCCCGAGACGCACCTCGGGCAGCAGCGCCCGCGCGGTGGCGATCCGCTCGCGCAGCGCCGTCTCCTCCCCGGCCCAGCGCGCGGTGAACGCGGCCGGGTCGTCGTCGTACGCGAGCCGCCGCCGCACCACCTCCACCCGGGTCTCCGGCTCGCGCGAGGCCACCACCTCGACCGTCAGCCCGAAACGGTCCAGCAGCTGCGGCCGCAGCTCGCCCTCCTCGGGGTTCATCGTCCCGACGAGCAGGAAGCGCGCGGCGTGCCGTACGGAGACGCCCTCGCGCTCCACGTACGAGGCGCCCATCGCGGCGGCGTCCAGCAGCACGTCGATCAGATGGTCGTGCAGCAGGTTGACCTCGTCGACGTAGAGCACCCCCCGGTGCGCGTCCGCGAGCAGACCCGGCTCGAACGCCTTCACGCCCTCGGACAGCGCCCGTTCGATGTCCAGCGCGCCGACGAGCCGGTCCTCCGAGGCGCCGACCGGCAGCTCGACCACCCGGGCGGCCCTGGCCGCGCCGGGACCCGGCTCGTGCGGCCCGTCCGGGCAGCCGGGGTCGGGCGCGGCCGGGTCGCAGCTGAACCGGCAGCCGGGGACGACGCTCAGCTCGGGCAGCAGCGCCGAGAGCGCCCGTACCGCCGTGGACTTGGCCGTGCCCTTCTCCCCGCGTACGAGCACCCCGCCCACGGCGGGGCTGACCGCGTTGAGGACCAGGGCGAGCCGCAGATCGTCCATGCCGACGACGGCGGTGAACGGAAAGGATGTGCTCATGTGCTGATCGCTCCTCTGAGTGGCTCTCGTACGGTGGTCACGGCGCCCCCGGGGGAACGAAGGGCAGCCCCGCGGGCGGCCCCTCCTCGATCAGCCGCAGCAGCGCGTCCGTGTCCGCGTGCTCCTCGACGAGGTCACCGAGGAGGTCGAGCTGTTCCTCGCGCAGCGCGCCGAAGCTCGTATCGGGCGCCGGGACGAAACGCCGGCCGGCCGCCCGCGCCACCTCGGTCAGGAACCGCCGCCGGAACCCGTCGCTCTCCAGCGCCCCGTGCCAGTGCGTGCCCTGGACGGCCCCCACCCGGCAGCCGTCCAGACGCTCTCCCGCCGCGTCCGTGACGAACGCGTCGCCGCCGCGCACCTCGGCGATCCCGTGGTGGATCTCGTACCCCTCGACCCGCTCGCCGAGGGCCGTGCCGACCGGCCGGGCCAGCGTCTTGTCGCGGGCGAACGTCACCTGTACGGGCAGCAGCCCCAGCCCGGCCACCGTGCCCGCCCGCGACTCCACCTCGTCCTCGATGCGCTCGCCCAGGATCTGGTAGCCGCCGCAGATCCCCAGCACCGGACGGCCCTCGGCGGCCCGCCGGGCGAGGGCGTCGGCGAGACCGCGCTCGCGCAGCCAGGCCAGCGCCTTCACCGTGCCGCGGGTCCCCGGCACGACCACCAGGTCCGCGTCGGCCAGCTCCTCCGGCCGGTCCACGAACCGCACGACCACACCCGGCTCGGCCGCCAGCGCGTCCACATCGGTGAAGTTCGACATCAGCGGTACGGCACAGACCGCGACCCGCAGCACGTCCTCGCCGTACGGCGCCGTCAGCGCCGACTCGCGCACGGCGCCGCGCAGCGAGACGCCCAGCCCGTCCTCCTCGTCGATGCCCAGACCGTGCCGGAAGGGCAGCACCCCGAACGTCGCCCGCCCGGTCAGCCCGCGCAGCATCTCAAGACCCGGCTCCAGCAGCGAGACATCGCCCCGGAACTTGTTGACGAGATAGCCCGCGAGCAGCCCCTGGTCCGCCGGGCTCAGCAGCGCCGTCGTACCGAAGAACGACGCGAAGACCCCGCCCCTGTCGATGTCGCCGACCACGACCACCGGCAGCCGCGCTGCCCGCGCGATGCCCATGTTGACGATGTCCGTCCGGCGCAGATTGATCTCCGCCGGGCTGCCCGCGCCCTCGCAGATCACCGCGTCGTACGTGGCGCGCAGCTCCTCCAGGCACTCCAGTACGGTGCCGAGCAGCGCCTCGCGCCGGCCCCCGCGCAGCGGTTGTCCGGGGGACGACCCGCCGGACGCCCCGAAGAACCCGGTGGCGCTCAGCTCGCCGACGGGCCGGCCCATCAGCACCACCTGGCTGCGGTGGTCGCCGCCCGGCTTGAGGAGCACGGGGTTCATCAGCGCGGTCGGCTCCACCCGCGCGGCCTGCGCCTGCATGGCCTGGGCGCGGCCGATCTCGGCGCCCTCACGGGTCACGAACGAGTTCAGGGACATGTTCTGCCCCTTGAACGGCGCGACCTTCATACCGCGTCGTGTCAGCCACCGGCAGATCCCCGCCGTGACGACGCTCTTGCCCGCGTCGGAGGTCGTCCCGGCTATCAGGAGACCCCCGCCGCGCCCGCCCCGGCTCATCCGTTCCTCCTTCTCCGCGCGGCCGTGCGCCGCAGCGTGCCGTATCCGAACCTGCCCGCCACACAGACCGCCAGGGCCAGCGCGTTCACCCGGCGCGACAGCCGTACGGCGCGCTCGATGTCCGCGACCTCCACGGGCCGCCCGGCGCCGTTCAGCACCGGCCGGTGCTCGACCCGGCCGCCGTAGGCGAGCGTGCCGCCCAGCCGTACCCCCAGCGCGCCCGCGAACGACGCCTCCACCGGGCCCGCGTTGGGGCTCGGGTGCCGGGCCGCGTCCCGCCGTACGGCGCGCAGCGCCCCGCGCGGATCACCGCCCGCGACGACGGCCAGCGCGGCGGTCAGCCGGGCGCCGGGCCAGCCCACGACGTCGTCGAGGCGCGCGGCGGCCCAGCCGAACCTGCGGTAGCGCGCGCTCCGGTGCCCCACCATGGCGTCCAGCGTGTTCACGGCCCGGAACCCGGCCAGCCCGGCGGGGCCCGCGACCGCGCCCCACACCAGCGCGCCGACGACGGCGTCCGAGGTGTTCTCTGCGACGGACTCCACGACGGCCCGCGCGATCCCCGGCCCGTCCAGCGCCTGCGGGTCCCGCCCGCACAGGTGCGGCAGCCGCTCCCTGGCCCGCTCGACGTCCCCGGCGGCCAGCGCGGCGCCGATCGCCCGCGCCTCGCGGCCCAGCGAGGTCCCGCCCACCACCGACCAGGTGGCGGCGGCGGTCAGGGCGACGGCGGCGGCGGGGCGGTGGCGTACGGCACGGGCCGTCAGCGCGACGGCCCCGGCGGCGCCACCGGCGCACACCGCCGTGTGCAGCGCGCCCCGGCCGCGGTGGTCGCGCCACAGGGCGCGCTCCACGGCCCCGGCGGCGCGGCCGAACGCCGCGACGGGGTGGCCCCGGCGCGGATCGGCGAAGAGGAGGTCGGCCAGGAGCCCGGCGGTGGCGCCGTACGCGAAGACCCGCTCGGTGGCGGCGGAGCCGCCGCCGCGAGCGGCGGCAGAACCGCGGCCAGGCATGGCGAAATGTCCTCACTCAGGGTCCGCGCCCCGGTTCGACGTGACGCGGCGGCAGGAGTTCCTGGCTCCCGGAGCGCCCCGCGCGGGGCGCTCGCGGTGACAGTGGCGGGACCGCGCCGGATTCGCACCGGCTTCCTCTTCTGCCGCCGTGTATGGCCCCGGCAGTCCACCACGCCGCCGAAAGACCCGTCAACTCCGCCTTGACCTGCGAAGGGACAGTGTGCCGAGCCCCACAGGGGAGGCCAGGACCAGGAGCCCCGCGCGCCCGGGGTCAGGCCACGATCAGGTGGATCCCGTACGCCACCGCCGCCAGGCAGAGCCCGAAGCAGAGGCAGGCGCCGGCCGTACGGAGCGCCCCCACCGAGCCGGTGGCGCCGCCCGGCGCCCCGGAACCGGTGTCCGGCTGTCGCTCCGGCCTGGCGAGGGCCACGACGCCCAGGGTGAACAGGCCCACCAGCGCGACGGTGGTCACGAGACTGACGCCGAAGACGGAGCCGAGCGCCGCCCAGTCGATGTTCATGCGATGACTTCCTTCGGGCTTCCGGGCTTCAGACCGTGGCGGTGCGCGCGGGCTCACCGGCGGGACCGGTGGGTGCGCCCGGCACGGCGGGGGCGTGGATGGTGGCCGACAGGTCCTGCGCGACCCCGGCGGGCGGCGGCGGGCTGACGGCGGCGATGGCGGTGGTCACGATGCCCGCGGGCGCCGGGGAACCGGCGGCTCCCTCCCGCGTACCCGCCGCGGCGTCCATGCCCTCGGTGACGTTCGTGTGGTCGACCGGCCGACGGCGCGAGGCGAGCCAGATCCCGCCCGACCCCGCGATGAGCAGGACGGCGACCGCCGTGACGCCCCAGGTGCCCTGACCGGTGAGGAACTCGGCGCCCGCGGCGACCAGTCCCGCGGCGGGCAGGGTCAGCCCCCAGGCGATGAACATCCGGCTGGCGGTGGACCAGCGCACCACGCCGCCCTTGCGGCCCAGCCCCGCGCCCATCACGGCGCCGGAGCACGACTGCGTGGTGGAGAGCGAGAAGCCCAGGTGCGAGGAGGCGAGGATGACGGTGGCCGCGCTGGTCTGCGCGGCGAAGCCCTGCTGCGGCCGGAGGTCGGTCAGGCCGGTGCCCATGGTGCGGATGATGCGCCAGCCGCCGAGGTACGTACCGAGCGCGATCGCCAGCCCGGCCGAGACGATGACCCAGACCGGCGGGTTGGAGCCGGGGGCGAGCACGCCGCCGGTCACCAGCGCGAGCGTGATGACGCCCATGGTCTTCTGCGCGTCGTTGGTGCCGTGCGCGAGGGAGACGAGACCGGCGGAGGCGATCTGGCCCGCGCGGTACCCCTTGGCGGTCGCCCTGTCGTCCGTGTTCCGGCCGATCCGGTACGTCAGCTTGGTGGCGAGCATGGCCGCCACCCCGGCGACGACGGGCGCGGCGAGCGCGGGGATCAGCACCTTGGTGACGACCACGCCGCCGTTGACGCCGGAGGCGCCCACCGACATCAGCGTGGCGCCGATCAGCCCGCCGAACAGCGCGTGCGAGGAGCTGGAGGGCAGTCCGAGGAGCCAGGTGAACAGATTCCAGAGAATCGCGCCGACGAGCGCCGCGAAGATCACTTCTGTTCTGATGCCCTGTTCGTTGATGAGGCCGCCGGAGATCGTCTTGGCGACCTCCACCGACAGGAACGCGCCGACAAGATTCAGGACCGCGGACATGCCCACCGCGACCTTGGGCTTCAGAGCGCCGGTCGAGATGGTCGTGGCCATCGCGTTGGCGGTGTCGTGGAAACCGTTCGTGAAATCGAACACGAGAGCTGTCACGATCACAATCGCGAGCAGCAGCGTGATGTGTTCCATCTGACCATCTTTCGAGGGAATCCGGGGCGGAATCGAATCCTTGGTTTCAGAGGCGCGCAGCGCCGCAGTAGGCTGCTTTTCTGCCTGCGGGCAGCGGGCAGGGCTTGTCCGGGGCCGGCCGTCAGGCCGGCGTGAAGCCGCCCCGAGCTATCGGTGGTGGAGGAGTCACTGACCTGACCCAGGCAATCGTTCGTTCAATGGCGGTGGCCTCGGCGAAGGTATGGAGTCAGGGTGAACGGAAGATGAACTGGGTGGGACTTCGCGGTGTTCGCTCCCGCGGAGCCCCCTCATCGGTTCACCGAGAACGGCAGCGCCCTCGGCCCGGCACCTGACAGGATCGGCCCATGACGCATCACGGGCGGCGCGACACGACGGAAGAAGCGTGGCGGGAACTGGTCTCCACCGCCCGGCGGACAGCCGCCGAGGGACTGGTCGTCGGCACCTCGGGCAATGTCTCCGTACGCGTCGGCGACCTGGTCCTGGTCACCCCGAGCGGCGTGCCCTACGACCGGCTCACCCCCGAGGACACCGTCGCCGTCGACCTCGAAGGACGGCAGGTCCTCGGCGAGCTGGTGCCCACCAGCGAACTGCCCCTGCACCTCGCCCTGTACCGGGAGACCGACGCGCTCGCCGTGGTCCACACTCACGCCGTGCACGCCACGGCCGTCTCCACGCTCGTCCCCGAACTGCCGCTGATCCACTACATGGCGGCGGCCTTCGGCGGACCGGTCCGGGTCGCCCCGTACGCGCTGTACGGCTCCCCGGAGCTGGCCGCGCACATGCTCGAAGCGCTGCGCGGACGCACCGGCTGCCTGCTCGGGAACCACGGCACCGTCACCTACGGCGCGAACCTCGACCAGGCGTACGACCGTACGGCGCAGCTGGAGTGGATGGCGCGCCTCTGGCTCACCGCCGCCGCGCTCCCCGGCCGCACTCCCGCCCTGCTCTCGGCGGAGCAGGTGGCCGAGGTGGCACAGAAGCTCAAGGGGTACGGGCAGCGCGACGACGGCACCGAGGGCTGACCGGCCGGGCCCCGGGAGGCTCCCGCCGGAACAGCACGGGACAGCACGGAACAGCGCGGGACGGCACGGAACAGCACGGGACAGAACAGAACAGGACGCCCCGGACACCCCGGACGCCCCGGACACCCGTGGTCGTCACCCCTGACGGCCCCCGTCCGGTGGCCCGGCCGGGCCCGGCCCTGGACACTGTGAACGTGCGCCCGGCCAAAGCAACGGCAGCTGCCGTCACCACAGTGCTCGGGGTCGGTGCGGCCGCGGTCGCCGCCGGCCGGTACGCCAGCGATGCCGCGCTCAAGGCACCGCCGGGGCGGCCCCTGCCCAGCGACCCACGCCTCACCGTCCACGCCACCGCCGCGGGACAGGTCACCCTGTCCCGCTGTCTCGCCGCCCTGCGCCCCGGCACGTACGGGATCCAGGGCCCCGGCGTGCACGCCGTCGTCGGGCCCGTCCTGGAAGACGTGGAACACCCCGCCGACACCGTCGTGCGCCGGCTGGAGCGCGTCAGCCACGGCACGCTGCGCACCGGCACCCGGGTGCGCCTCACCCCGCAGGTGCACAGCGGCGACCCCGGCACCGCCCTCGGCCTCGAACACCGGAACGTGTCGATCCCCGGCGAGCTGGGCCCGCTGCCCGCCTGGTTCGTCCCCGGAGCGCGCGACACCTGGGTGATCACCACACACGGCCTGGGCACCACACGCGAGCACCCCATGAACGTCATGGAGTTCCTCGCCGGGCAGCGGCTCCCCGTGCTCGACCTCGCCTACCGGGGCGACCCGGACCCCGGCGCGCCCCGCTCCCCCGGCGGCCTCGGCCACCTCGGGGACTCGGAGTGGCGCGACCTGGACGCGGCGATCCGCTACGCCGTCCGCTACGGCGCCGAGCGCGTCATCCTGCACGGCTGGTCCGTCGGCGCGTCCATGGCCCTGCACGCCGCCGCCAACTCGGCGCTCAGCGAGCGGATCTCCGGGCTGGTGCTCGACTCGCCGGTGCTGGACTGGGAGGCCACTCTGCGCGCCCTCGCCGCCGCCCGCCGGGTCCCGGGGCCGCTGCTGCCGCTCGCCGTCAGGGCGGCGCAGGGCAGGACGGGGCTGCACGGGGACCGGCTCCTGGAGGCCGCCGATCCGCGCAACCTCCATGTGCCGACACTGATCTTCCACGGCCCCGACGACACTCTGGCGCCCTGGCACCCCTCCCGCGAACTCGCCGCCCACCGGCCGGAGCTGGTCGGCCTGCATCCGGTCGAGCACGCTCCGCATGCGGCGATGTGGAACGCCGATCCGGCCGGCTACGAGGAGACGCTCCGCCGCTTCCTCACCCCCCTCCTGTAGGGCCTTCGGCCGGCCGCGGCCGGCCGAAGGCCCTAC
>NZ_QQNA01000018.1 GCF_003346515.1 Streptomyces corynorhini | reverse complement strand
GGGGGGGGAGAGCGGGAGAAGCCGGGGGGGGAGCGCGGGAGGAGCGGCAGGAGCCGGGGCGGGGAGAGCGGGAGAGGGGCACCGGCACATCAGCGCGCCCCACCGGCTCCCGTCCGTCAGGAATCCTCTGCGAGGAGCCCTCGGCCAGAAGTCCTCCGTCAGAAATCCGGCGTGCTCCGTCAGGAATCCGGCGAGCGCAGCACCCTCAGATGCCCCCGGCGCCCGACCTCCACCGGATCCCCGCCGCGCGCGCCCTTGCCGCCACCCTCCGGCGACCGGCGCTCCTGCGGCCGGGCCGCCTCGCGTACGGCGTTGGCGAGGGCTTCGAGATCGTCGCCGCTGGGGCGCGACGGGGGCGAGCCGTCCGTCAGGCGGACGACCTCCCAGCCGCGCGGAGCGGTCAGCCGCTCGCTGTGTTCCGCACACAGGTCGTAGCAGTGAGGCTCGGCGTAGGTGGCGAGCGGGCCGAGGACCGCGGTCGAGTCGGCATAGACGTACGTCAGTGTCGCGACAGCGGGACGGCCGCACGCGGTGCGCGAACAGCGACGTACAGGGCTCACGATGTTGGACGGTACCGCACTCTTGAGCGGGCCGCGACGACTCGCCACCACGTCACCCGCCCGTGTCGCGCCCCCGCGCCCTGCCCGGGTTGGCCGGAATCAACTGCCCTGACCTGCACGGAAAGCGGCGTGACGGAGCGGCGACACCCCGTGACACGGTCGCCACTTGGGACAAAACCCATCATTGATGGTGCGACCGGCGATCGCGGAGGCGTAGGGAATCGAACTCAAGCTTGGCCTGAATGCTCAATATGCGACATGCCGCACGAGGGGGGTCCCGACCGCGATAACGAGATCCTGGGGAGGGCTACCCTGCGTCAGTGATGGACAGTCCCGTACCTCCCCGCCCGGCCGAGCAGGGACCGCGCCGCCGCGACCGGCACGGCCGCGGTATGCGCGGTCCCGTCGCGCCGCCCCAGGTGCCGCTCTCGACCAGCCGCTCGGAGTCCTTCCGCGATCTCGTGCGGGACTCCGTGGACCGGCTGGAGCGGCGCTGGCCCCAGCTGTCCGACGTCGATTTCCTGGTGCTGGAGGTGCCCGAGACGCTGGAGGACACCGTGCCCCTCGGCAGCTCGGACCCGGCGACGAAGGACCGTCCGGCGCGCATCATGGTCTACCGGCGGCCCGTCGAGATCCGCACCAAGAACCGCGACGAGCGCGCGCTGCTGGTCCACGAGGTCGTCGTCGAGCAGGTCGCGGAGCTGCTCGGCCTGGCGCCGGAGTCCGTGGATCCCCGGTACGGACAGGAGTGAGGCCGGGGCCGGGGAGCGGCTACGCGGCGGGTACGGGGCGGGTACCGGGCCGGGGCGTGACCCGCGTACCCAAGCACGCAAGCGCCCAAGCACCCGCTCCCCGTACCCCCTGCCCGAACCCGTTGCTTCCCGGTGCTTTCCCGCTACTTTCCCGGTGCTTCCCGCTACCTTCCCGGTGCTTCCCGCTACCTTCCCGGTGCTTCCCGCTACCTTCCCGGTGCTTCCCGACTACTTCCCGACTACTTCCCGTCGTCCAGGATCGACAGGTCCTCCCTGGCCTTCGGTACGGAGACGGTCCCCCGGTCGTCCGGCATCGTCTGCACCGTGAACATCTCGATGCCGTCCTCCGGCAGTGAAAGCATCCGCGCCGCGTGGACCGGACCGCCCGACTCCGGTTCCACGGTCAGCGCGTACGCGCCCTTCAGCCCGGCGGGCACCGGCGGCTGGACGCCCAGCGTCGTGCCGGCCTTCACGCTGTACGTCTCCGTCTTCGCCTCGCCGCCCCCGCTGCCCGCCGAGGCGGTGACCCTGACCTTCGCGGCCTCGCCCGGCGCGGTCAGGTAGAGCGTCGAGCCCTTGGCCCGGTTGTCCGCCACGGTCGCCCGCGAGGCGATCGCCCCGGTCGCCGGAATGAAGGCGATCTCCCGCTTGTCGCCCTTGCCCCTGACCACGCGCAGCGCCGTGACCACGGGCGCCGCCCGGCTGCCGTCGGCCGGGCCGACGATCAGCGCACCGGCCTCCCCCTTGGTGACGTCGGACAGGTCGAGCGCCGCCGTCATCTTGGACTTGACGTGCAGCGTCTCGTACCCGGCCGGGGTGATCGTGCCGTCGGCGCCCGCGAGCTGCACCTTCAGGTCCGCGTCGTCGCCGCCGGTCGCGAACGCCACCAGCCGCACATCGGTCGCGTCCGCGGGAATGCCCGGCATGATCTGGCGTCCCCCGGCGTCCGCTGCGGCGGTCAGCCAGTCGCTGCCGCCCGCGCTGTCCTCGGCGCGCACCGCCGCGCCGACCCGGCCCGTACGGGTGGTGACGTGGACGGTCACACTGGGGGCGTCGTCCGCGGTCAGGGTGGACAGCAGCACCGGGACGGTGGACCTGGCGGGGACGGGGATGCCCTCCCCCGCCTCCGACTTGATCACGCCGTCCTTCCCGTACAGCTCGATGTCCACGACGGCCACGGAGTCGTCGGGGTTGGTGAGATGTACGTAGTCCTGGCGCGAGCGCTCGGTGCTCGCGCCGGGGAACCAGAAGTCGGTGTCCGGCGCGGTGCAGGTCATACCGAGCAGCCCGCGCGCGTCGCCCACACTCACCGCGGTGGTCTGCTGGGTGGTCCAGCCGGGGGCGAACCTGCCGGTCGCCACGCCGACCAGGGCCGGGACGTCCGCGCCGCCCGCCTCGACGGTGACGGGCTTGCCGGGCTCCTTCAGCGAGACGAACGGCTTCTCCTTGGCCGCGTTCTTCTTCGCTTCGTCCTGCTTCGCGTCGTCCTGCTTGTTCTCGTCCTTCTCGTCCTTCTCGTCCTTCTTGTCGCCCTTGCTGTCCTTGTCGGTGTCCTTCTTGTCGCCGTCCGCGCCGTCGGAGGCGGCCAGGGTGACGGTCGACTTCTTCAGCTCCGCCGATCCGCCCTCCTCCGCCGCCGCCTCACGGTCCGCGCCGCCCTTGCCGGTGGGCGTGACGGAGGTGTACGTCGTCTCCGCCACCTCGGACACGCTCGGCGCCGGGCAGAGCTGGGTGGTGCGCTCCACCGGCAGCCGCGCGGCCGCGCCGGGCGCCGCCGTGTCACCGGCGGCCGGAGCGGTCATGGCGGCGAATCCGGTGATGGCGGCGAGGGCGGTGGCGGCCGCGAGGAGGGA
This sequence comes from Streptomyces corynorhini, assembly GCF_003346515.1. Classification (GTDB taxonomy): domain Bacteria; phylum Actinomycetota; class Actinomycetes; order Streptomycetales; family Streptomycetaceae; genus Streptomyces; species Streptomyces corynorhini. The sequence continues at coordinate 30,082 of NZ_QQNA01000018.1, read as the reverse complement.
GAGGCTCGTACGGTTCACTGGTTGCTGCTCCCGTCGGGGCGCTGACGCGGTTCGTTGTCGGGGCCTTCGGCGTACGGCTGCTGCTGGGCGTAGCCGTACGGGTCGTAGGACGGCGCGTCGTACTGCTGCTGGCCGTCCTGCTGCTGCCCGTCCTGCTGGTACGGGACGCCGGACTGGTACTGGCCCTGCCCGTACTCGCCCTGCCCGTACTCGCCCTGCGGGTACTCGCCCTGCGGGTACTCGCCCTGCGGGTACTCGCCCTGCCCGTACTCACCCTGCTGATAGTCGCCCTGGGGGTAGTCGCCCCGCTGGTAGGGGTCGGCCGCGTACTGCTGTTGTTGTTGCTGCTGATAGGGCTGCTGCGGGTACTGGCCCTCGCCGTACTGCTGCGCCTGCGGGGTCTGCTGGGGCTGCTGCGCCTGCTGGGGCTCCGGCGGGTACTCCGCGTCCGCGAAGGTGCGGGAGTCCCATTCGTCGTACGCGGGCTGCTGGGGCACGGCCCCGGCCCCGTACGGCTCCTCCGGCGCGCCGTACGGCTCCTCCGGCGGGACGGCGGCCTGCTGCCCCGTGTCGTACTCCGGTCCCCCGGGGGAACCGGGGGCAGGAGCGGGCCGGGGGGCCGCGGCGCTCTCCGGCGCCGCCCCGGACGCCTCCGCCACCTCTGCCGCCGCAGCAGCCTCCGCAGCCTCGGCCGCCTCCGCCGCCGCGCGCAGCCTGCGCGCCCGGCGTCCCTCGCCGGAACCCTGCTGCTCCGGCAGGTCCAGCTCCTCCTCGGGGAGGTCGTCGTCGATCTCCCGGCGCCGGCCCGGCAGGGCGAGCACCAGCAGGACGACCGCGAGCGCGACCTGCGTCCAGATCCACACGGTGTGGGTGAAGGGCTCCTCGTAGGTGAGGTCGAGCCGGCCGCCCTCGGCCGGCAGCTCGAAGCCCTGTGCCCAGCCGTCGACGGTCTTCTTCGTGAGGACCTTGCCGTCGAGCGTGGCCTGCCAGCCCTCGTCGGCCCGGTCAGCGATCCGCAGGATCCGCCCGGAGGCGCCCGCCGGGATCTTCGTGTGCGCCTCGACCGGCTGGGACGCGACGGCCAGCGGCTCGCCCTCGCCCTTGCCGTCGACGATGGTGGCCCGCGAGATCTGCCGGTCCACGCGCCACAGCGCGCTGCCGTCCAGCTGGCTGAGCCGGGTCAGGCCCGGGGTGGCGTCCAGGACGCGGCTCGTCTGCCGGGGCACGCCGTCGCGTACGAGCACGTACCGGATCGCGAAGCCGCTGAGCTGGTCGGTCTGGTCGGCGCCGGAGCCCGCGACCAGGTTCGCGACGATCTTGTCGAGCCGCGCGTCGCCGCCGCCCGACGCGGTCAGCTCGGCGTCGCCGAGCCGGGCGCCGGAGCCGCGGACCAGGGAGTACGCGACCTCGGCCGCCGAGGTGCCGCCGAGGACCAGCGTGCGCGGCTGGTCGCGGGTGATGGACTCCTCCGCGACGAACGCGGGCACCTGCACCGGGTCGCGGCGCTCCAGCGGGCCCGCCGCGCCGCCGATCATCCAGCCGAAGGCGACGATCAGCGGGCCGAGACCGGCGGCGGCGGCGATGAGCGCGGCCACCGGCTGGCGCCAGCCGAAGCTCTGCTCGGCGACCCTGATCCGGGCGCCGTCGGCGCCGAGCACGGCCGCCGCGATCAGCGCGAGTCCGTAGAGCAGGGTGGCGGGACCGGCCCAGCCGGAGTTGTTGGACAGGACGGCGAAGACCAGCGCGACGAGCGCGACGAGCCAGGCCGTACGAATCGCGAACTGCCGCTCGGAGCGGAGCAGGGCCGCCAGCCCGGCCAGCACGATGCCGAGCATCAGGACACCACCGGCCGCCTTCGGGCCGCCGGGGCTGATGCCGAGCAGGTCGAGGGCGGAGGCGGAACCGGTGCCGAACTCCAGGCCCGCCTCCCGGAAGAAGGAGCCCGGGTCGGACAGCAGCGACAGCGACCAGGGCGCGAGCAGCAGCAGCGGTGTGCCGAGCGCGGCGAGCACGCGCGGCGCGTACGTCGTGAGATCGGTCCTGCGCAGCGCGAGGACGCCGACGGCGAGCACCACGGCCATCGGCCACACGACCGGGGTGAAGGCCATCGCGAAGGTGAGCAGGAAGGCGTACGCCCAGGTGGCGCGCCAGCTGCCGCGCGTCTCGCCGTGCGCGCCCTCGCGCAGGGCGTACGCGGAGACGGCGGCGCGGGCGATCAGCGGCAGCAGGACGGCGAGTACGGCCGTGCCGAGCCGCCCGGTCGCCAGGGCGCCCGTGGCGGCGGGCAGGAAGGCGTAGGCGACGCTCGCCCAGGCGCGCAGCAGCCGGGAGGGCACCAGGGGCCGGGAGGCGAAGTAGGCGGTGATCCCGGCCAGCGGTACGGAGCAGACCAGCAGCAGGGTCAGGGCGAAGCCGGTGGAGCCGAGGAACAGCGCGGACAGGGCCGCGAGTACGGCGAGGTAGGGCGGCGCGGTGTCGGTGATGCCCGTACCGACGGGGTGCCAGCCGTCGGCGTAGCGGGACCACAGGTCGGAGACGTCGGCGGGGGCCGGGAGCAGCGCCCCGCCCGCGAGCGCGCCGCCGCCGAACAGGCCCCGGCAGGCGACGACCGAGACGAGCAGCAGGACGGCGAAGAGGACCGGGCCCGGCTTGTGGACCAGCTTCTTCAGCCGGGCGAACTGCTCGACCTCCATGAAGTCGGCGTCGTCGCCGCCGGGTCCTGACTCGACGGCGCCATGGCGCGAGCCGCCGGTGTCGGAGTCGGCGTCGCCGCCGAGGCTCGCGGCGACCTGTTCGACGGTGACGCGGATCGTCGCGCCGGTGGGTGGGAAGAGGGGGCGCAGTTCGGCGGCTTCGACGACGCCCTTGCCGCGCTGCTTGCGGCCGCTGAGGATCCGTCCGGGCCGCAGCAGGGTGCCGAAGAGGCCCATGACCTCGTCGATGGCCTGCCCCGGCGCCTTGCCGACGAGATAGGCGAGGGTGCGCAGCAGGGTGCCGACGACGAGGCGGAACATGACGTACGGGAGGACGGCGGCCCGTGCGTTGACGAGCATCGTGTAGGCGGCGCCGGCCTTGTCGACGCGGTGCGGGTTGACGACGGAGCGGCCCGCGCAGTCGACGGTGCGGCGCTCGCGGGCGGACGCCTCGGCGTGCCGCAGGACGGCGTCGGGGGCGACGAGGACGTGGTGGCCGGCGGCGTGCACCCGCCAGCACAGGTCGACGTCGTCGCGCATGAGGGGCAGGGCACGGTCGAAGCCGCCGAGTTCGTCCCAGACGTCGCGGCGGATGAGCATGCCGGCGCTGGAGACGGAGAGGACGGAGCGGACCTGGTCGTGCTGGCCCTGGTCCTGTTCGCGCCGGTCGAGGCCGGTCCAGCGGCGGCCGCTGTTGGCGATGGAGACGCCGATTTCGAGGAGCTGCTTGCGGTCGTACCAGCCGCGGAGTTTGGGGCCGACGACGGCGGCGTACTCGTCGGAGTCGGCGACGCGCAGCAGTTCGGCGAGCGCGTCGGGGGCGGGCGCGCAGTCGTCGTGGAGGAGCCAGAGCCACTGCACCGGTTCGCCGTGCGGCAGTTCCGGCAGGCTGTAGTTCTCGTCCTGCCAGGTCTTGGTGACCGGGTTCCAGCCGCCCGGCCGCTTCAGATAGGGCAGTTCGTCGGGGGTGAGCACCCCGGCTACCCGGGCGGCCTCGTCGACCGCCGTGCCGAAGCCGGACCTGCGGGCGAGGTGCAGCACGTGGTCGTCGCCGAGCGCCTCGGTGAGCAGTTGGGCGGAGTCGTCGGCGCTGCCGGTGTCGGCTGCCATGACGTTCTGTACGGGGCGTTCCTGGCCCAGCAGCCCGGCGAGGGCGTCGGGCAGCCAGCGCGCGCCGTCGTGGGAGACGAGCACCGCGGTCACGACGTGCCGGGGGAACTCGGGGGCGGTGGCGGGAACGAACGCGGCTGTGGTGGGGGACATTGAGGTGGCGGGCCCTCCGGCCGGGGGGTCGCCCCGAAGGGGCGTTGGAGCGTCTCGGACGGGGCCCCACACTAACGGTAGGAACGGACACCGAGCGCCCGGTCGCCCGATGATCCCGACCGGTGTGCGGGACGGGCGGGGCCGACAGCACAACGGTCCGCCGCCTGCGGGAAAACGCGGGCTGCGGACCGTGTCACACGTAACAGCGGGACCGGCGGGCCTGGCGGCCGTCGGCCGGGCGGCCGGAGAGGGGCAGGCGGCGGGGCGGGCGCGGGCGGAGGCGCCGGGGCCGGATCGCGGCCGTCCAGGATCAGATCGCGGCCTTCTTGAGGCGGCGCCGCTCACGCTCGGAAAGGCCGCCCCAGATACCGAATCTCTCGTCGTTGGCGAGGGCGTACTCAAGGCATTCGGAGCGGACCTCGCAGGCGAGGCAGACCTTCTTGGCCTCGCGGGTCGAACCGCCCTTTTCGGGGAAGAAGGACTCGGGATCGGTCTGGGCGCACAAGGCGCGCTCCTGCCAGCCGAGTTCCTCGTCCGCGTCCTCGACCAGCAGTTGTTGGAACAGCTCGGTCATGTGCGCCCCTCGTCTGTCTATATGCGTCCCCGTGGGTGTGGCCGCTGTCGAGTTCGGCCGAACGACACGAGTGAAATTACAAGTGCGTGGTCTGGGTGGGTCAAGCCGAGATCTGCTATTGCCCCCGGTATTCACTCTGCGGAACCAAGCGTATGCGGAAAGTGTGCAAATCACCAAAAACCTGACACATGCCACTGGCCTGATCGCGGCGCCCTCCTCTCCACAAGTTCGACATGCCCAACATTCCTCACAGGGAAGACGTCACGTCTTCCGCCCCTGTTGCGCACCCGAACGGGGAAGCGACCTGGATCACATTCCCGGAAGGGGTTTGCGCGCACGGTCGCTGCCCCATGTGTCCCGGTCCCCCGATACGCAAACCCCCCGTCCGCCGGAGCGACCGGATGAGGTGAAGAATTACCACCAAACCGGTCATTGAGTTGACATCCGGGACCGGATTCGGGACCTTGGATCCCATGCCAGCCTTCGCCTCGCAGACCGCGACCCACGTCCGTGGATTCCGCAGCGCTGTCCAGGCCCGCTGTTGCTGTTCCAGCTGTTGACGGCCGACGCCTCCAGCCCGATCGCGCTCCGGCCGATCACCCCCCTGTCTCCCGTGCGTACCTGACGCCCGGCGCGTCCACGCACCCCTCGCACGTCCTTATCTCCGAGGAACCACCGCGCCATGAACAGCGACAGCGACCTGCAGATCGCCGGCGACCTTCTTGAGGTCCCGCATCTCCTCCAGCCGGCCCGCGAGCACCCGGTCACCGTGGCCGAGTTCGTCGGCCTCGCCCGCACCCTCGCCGCCGACCGGGACCAGTGGGCGCCGCTGGTGCGCTACGACGCCCTCACCCGCTGGTACCACCGGCTGCGCACCGGGCCCGGCTACGAGGTCTGGCTGCTCTCCTGGGTGCCGGGGCAGAGCGCCGACCCGCACGACCACGGCCCGTCCTCGGGCGTACTGACCGTGCTCGAAGGGAAGCTGACGGAGCGTACGAAGGGCGGCGAACGCACCCTGGCCCCCGGCGCACAGCGGATCCTGGCCCCCGGCCAGGCCCACGAGGTCGTCAACGACGCGCTGGAGCCCGCGGTGAGCCTGCACATCTACTACCCGGGGCTGACGGAGATGCCGCCGCACCCGGCGGCGGCCGTACGGGCCGACGCGGCGGACGCGGCTCCCGCCGCCCAGAACGCCGTACCCGCCTGACCACCGCCCCTCAAGGATCANNAGGATCAGCCTCCGGCTGACACACTTGTCTGTATGCGCATTGTGGTTCTGGCCGGCGGTATCGGCGGCGCCCGTTTCCTCCGCGGCCTCAAACAGGCCGCGCCCGACGCGGACGTCACCGTCATCGGCAACACCGGTGACGACATCCATCTGTTCGGGCTGAAGGTCTGTCCCGATCTCGACACGGTGATGTACACCCTGGGCGGTGGCATCGATGAGGAGCGGGGCTGGGGGCGTACGGACGAAACGTTCCAGGTAAAGGGCGAACTCGCGGCCTACGGCGTGGGGCCGGAGTGGTTCGGCCTCGGCGACCGCGACTTCGCCACCCATATCGTCCGGACGCAGATGCTCGGCGCGGGCTACCCGCTGAGCGCCGTCACCGAGGCGCTCTGCGCCCGCTGGAACCCCGGCGTGCGGCTGCTGCCGATGTCCGACGACCGCGTCGAGACCCACGTCGCGATAGAGGTCGACGGCGAGCGCCAGGCCGTGCACTTCCAGGAGTACTGGGTGCGGATGCGGGCGTCCGTCGACGCCCAGGCGGTCGTGCCGGTCGGCGCCGAGCAGGCCAAGCCCGCGCCCGGCGTGCTGGAGGCCATCGCCGCCGCCGACGTCATCCTCTTCCCGCCGTCCAACCCGGTGGTCAGCATCGGCACGATCCTGGCCGTACCCGGCATCCGCGAGGCCATCGCCGAGGCGGGCGTCCCGGTCGTCGGGCTCTCCCCCATCGTCGGGGACGCGCCCGTGCGCGGCATGGCCGACAAGGTGCTCGCCGCGATCGGCGTCGAGGCGACCGCCTCGGCGGTCGCGCTGCACTACGGCTCGGGACTGCTCGACGGCTGGCTGGTCGACACCGTGGACGCCGCCGCCGTACCCGGCATCGAGAGCGCGGGCATCCGCAGCCGTGCGGTGCCGCTGATGATGACGGACGTGGCCGCCACCGCGGAGATGGCCCGCGAGGCGCTGGCACTGGCCGAGGAGGTACGGGCATGAGCGCGCCCTCGTACCGCGTGCGCGCCCTGCCGGGGCTGCCGGAGGTCCGCCCGGGGGACGACCTCGCCAAGCTCATCGCCGCCACGGGCCCCGAACTGGTCGACGGGGACATCCTGCTGGTCACTTCGAAGATCGTCTCCAAGGCGGAGGGCAGGATCGTCGAGGCGACCGACCGCGAGGCGGCCATCGACGCGGAGAGCGTACGGGTGGTCGCGCGGCGCGGCACCCTGCGCATCGTGGAGAACCGGCAGGGCCTGGTCATGGCCGCGGCAGGCGTCGACGCCTCCAACACCGCGCCCGGCACGGTCCTGTTGCTGCCCGAGGACCCCGACGCCTCGGCGCGGACGATCAGGGACGGCCTGCGGGACACGCTCGGTGTGGACATCGGCGTGATCGTCACCGACACGTTCGGCCGGCCCTGGCGCAGCGGCCTGACCGACGTCGCGATCGGCGCGGCGGGCGTGCGGGTCGTGGAGGACCTGCGCGGCGGCACGGACGCGCACGGCAATCCGCTCTCCGTCACGGTGGTGGCCCTCGCGGACGAACTGGCGGCAGCCGGTGACCTGGTGAAGGGCAAGGCCGGGAATCTGCCGGTGGCGGTGGTGAGCGGGCTGGCCCGGCTCGTCGCGCCCGGCGACCCGGCGGAGGACGCGGGTGCCCGCGCGCTGGTGCGGGACCCGGCCGACGACATGTTCCGGCTCGGCACCTCGGAGGCCGTACGGGAAGCGGTGACCCAGCGGCGTACGGTCCGCGAGTTCACGGACGATCCGGTCGACCCGGGCGCGGTCCGCCGGGCGGTCGCGGCGGCGGTCACGGCGCCGGCCCCGCACCACACGACGCCCTGGCGCTTCGTGCTGCTGGAGTCCGAGGCGTCCCGCGTCCGGCTGCTCGACGCCATGCGGGACGCCTGGACCGCCGATCTGCGCCGCGACGGCAAGTCCGAGGAGTCGATCGCCCGGCGCGTGCGGCGCGGGGACGTACTGCGCAAGGCGCCGTACCTCGTGGTGCCGTGCCTGGTGACGGACGGCTCGCACACCTACGGCGACGCCCGGCGCGACGCGGCGGAACGCGAGATGTTCGTCGTCGCGGCGGGCGCCGGTGTGCAGAACCTGCTGGTGGCGCTGGCCGGGGAGCAGCTGGGCTCGGCGTGGGTCTCGTCCACCATGTTCTGCCGCGATGTCGTCCGGGAGGTCCTGGCGCTGCCGGCGAACTGGGACCCGATGGGCGCGGTCGCGGTGGGCCGTGCGGCGGCTCCGCCGAAGGAGCGGGCGGCGCGGTCGCCGGAGAGCTTCATCGAGGTGCGCTGAAGGCGGACAGCGCATGGTTCGGACGTCTGGTTCGGACATCTGGAACCGGACGTCCGGTTCGGACATCCGGTTCGGACGTCCGGTTCACAGGCGCGCGATGTTCCTGATCTCCATCCGGGGCGCGCGCCGGGCCGGGACCCGGCCGCTGAGCAGGACCAGCCGGACGGCGCGGTGGCGCTGGCCCTCGTACGGCGCGAGGAGTTCCAGCATCGCCGCGTCGTCCGCGTGCCGGTCGTCCGCGAGCGCGTGCCCGACGATGCCGGGCAGATGGAGGTCGCCCACCGTGACGGCGTCGGGGGCGCCGTTGGCCCGCTGGACCACCTCGGCGGCGGTCCACGGGCCGATTCCGGGGATCAGCTCCAGCCGGGCCGCGGCCCGCTCCGGCTCCATCCCGGCCGCCTCCTCCATCCGGCGCGCGACGCGGACGGCGCGCAGGACGGTGGCCGAGCGCTTGGAGTCGACGCCCGCCTTGTGCCACTCCCAGGACGGGATCAGCGCCCACGTCCTGGCGTCGGGCATCACATGGAGCCCCTCACCGGCCGGGCCTGGCGCGGGCTCGCCGTACCGGAGCACCAGCTGCCGCCAGGCGCGGTACGCCTCGACGGTCGTGACCTTCTGCTCAAGGACCGACGGAATCAGTGATTCCAGGACGAGTCCGGTCCGGCACAGCCGCAGTCCCGGCCTGCGCCGCCGGGCCTCCGCGAGCACGCGGTGGCGCGGGGTGAAGGCGTCCGGGTCGTCCGCCGCGCCGAGCAGCTCGGGCAGCTGGTCGAGCAGCCACGCGGCCCCGGGGCCCCACGCCTCGGCCGCCACGTCGCCGCCGCTCCTGCCGACGAGCAGCGTCCCCGGCCCGTCGGGCGTGAGGCAGGCACGCCGTACCGTCCCGTCCGCCCCGGCGCGGAACGTCGGGTCACCGGGCCCCCGGCGCAGCGGCCCCAGCACGAGCCCGAGGTCGTAGGGCCCCTCCGGCGGTGTCCAGCGCCGAGTGAGCCCACGGGCCCGCGGCACGGCCGCACCGCGTGCGGGGCTGACGGGGGCGGAGCGGGGAGCGAAACGACCGGCCACGGGACCGAGCGTACGGGGTGTCCCTCGCCCGGCCCCTCCCCGCCCGGCCGCCCGACGGGGCATGCCTGGGCATGCCTGGGCATGCCTGGCGTTCACGCGGTGGCGCTGGAGGACGGCGCGGGGAGCGGGGTATCGGCGGACCAGAAGTCGGACCGCACGTTGGGGCGGGGAATCTCGACGCCCTCGTAGCTGGGGCCGTTGGGCGGGGTACTGGGAGCGTCAACCTCGGACTTCCGTACGCAGGGGGTGTTGACCTCCAGGTACGCCTGCCCCTTGTCGCCAATCGTGAGATTTACCCCGAACCCGTTGGGTGTTGTGGCGAAAATCGCGGGGGAATCTTTGCTCTCATTAACCGATACGATCTTGTATCCACTTTTCTTCCAGAAATTCTCGATCACACCGAGAAAGTTTCCGCGTCGCTGTTCGGAGATCACCGTCATGACCGTTCGACGACGAGTCACATCACAGGCCCCCGTCGTAGTGTCGTCATGAGCCCACTGGATTTTCGGCTTGACTGCCCCAATTGTCACGTCCAGAATCTCGTCAGAATACTGCGCCGCGCCCCGCATATCCATGGCCGAATCACTACCCTTCCCGCCGCCCCTCGCCATTCCGCAGCCGGAGAGCAGAACGCCTGTCATGACGAGGACCGAAAAACGGCGTACCATCCACTTCATCGCCATGCCTCACCCTTGATCCCTTCAGCCTTTCCGGCAACAATCCTGGCGATATTGTCCGCCGAGATTGCATCCCGTTCCGGCGTGAAGTACTGACTGTGCGCGTCAAATCCCCCCAGATCGAAGACGGGGCGAGGCCCGTTGTCAACCTGGAAACGTGTGGCCCCGAACGCCTTGCTGGCCGGGTCTTTCCCGAAGTAGAGATCTTCGCTCTGGAAACCGACCCCTTTTGTTACCGGCCCGGGCGGCAAACCAAAATTCGCAGCCAGCGCTCCGACTCCGGCCTCTTGCTTAGTGGGAAGATGCGTCACCGGGTCGTTCTCGGCCGCCCCAACAAACACATGCCCCTCACCCACCCCCAGGTCTTCGGCCTTGCTCACGCCGGTACCGGGGCTACCGACAAGGATGATGTCATCGACTCCAGGAATCCCGCCGTCCCGCTGTGACGCCGTACCCACGGTCAAAGAACCGTACGAGTGACCGATCGCCGTAAAATGCGAGTCCTTGTGCTCATTCGTAGCCACCAACCCACTCATGAAAGAATTGTAGAGCGGGGCACCTTTCTTGGCGCTGCTCTCCGATGCGACATCCGCGCTCAACGGGGCATCATAACCCAGCCAAATAATTGCTGCACTGGACTCATCGTATTTTTTGGCACCCTTGGCGGTGTCCAAGGCCCGTTTCATCGTCCCGTTAACGAATTCCTCGTCCAGCCTGTTCGACAGCCCCGGCACATAGGCAGATACATTCCGCGAGGTGTCCGGGTTTCCGTACGACACAATGGCCCTGCCGTTTCCCTCCGCTCCGATGCCCAGCAGGTACATGGGCGGTCTGGTCGGCTCGCTCAGCTTCTGTTCGATGCCACGCAGTGCGGCCAGCTTGGTTTCGGCCCCGCCACCACCCTCGCGTTCCAACTCGTCGATCAGCAGCGGGAGATAATTACGGTTGGCCTCGTCCCGCGCCACCGCCGGAATTCCGTCGAGGTAGCCGACCAGGTCGGGCGCGACGTCGATGTATTCGCGTTGCTGTTCTTCCGACAGGGCGTCCCACCATGCCTTGCGTTCAGCGGGGGACTTGTTTTCGGGGATTCCCTGTTCCAGGTAGCGGCGGGCCGTGTCGCGGACCGCCGCCGTGTCGCGGGCTACGTCGGCGAAGGTCGCGGTGGTGACGTCGAGGCCCTTGGCCGCCTTGAGTTTGCGCAGCGCGCGGGCGTAGCGGGCGTCGATTTCACCGGCGGAACCGACAGCTCGGGCCACCCTGTCCGCGATGGCTCGGGCCTCCGCGGCGTTCGGGTTGGGGATGCTGAGAGGGCCAGGGGCGGCAGGGGAAGGACGCGGATCCAGAGGGAGACGGGTGGTGCCGTTGGCCGAACCGCCCAGGTGGTCCTGCGCACCGAGCAGGCCCTCGGTCGTGGCTGCCGGATACCTGACCGAGCCGTCCTGCTGAACGGTGAAGCCCAGGTCCGCGGCGTCCTGAAGGGCCTGCGTCAACTGCTTCTTCGGGGTGGCGAGTTCCGTGGTCAGGCCGTTGAGCGTGGTGCTGATCAGGCCGGCCTCGGCATGGACGTACTGGAAGTTACGGCTCAGCCGCTCAAGTCGTCCGAGCGCCGCTCGGGACGACTCGCTCTCCTGTGTCTCGCGCAGCTTCGCCGACATCGCGCTGTCCGTGGCGTCACGGTCGGAACCGGCCCGGCTCGACACCTCACTCCAGCCGTCCCCCGCGTCCTCGACCTCAGAGAGGTTCAGATCCCGCAGTTGTTGCCAGGTCAGTGCCGCCCCGGTCAACGGCTTGCCTCGCTCTTGGCTTCCCTCGGCACCTTCACGCGGCGTACCGCCTTCTGCGCGTCCGAGTCGGCCTCTCCCAGCTCCTTCGCCACGGTACGCAGCGCGCCTTCGAGGTAGTCGCACTCACCGCGTACCGACGTCAGCCGCTCCTCCCAGGACTGCCGTACCGCCACAAGTGCCGCCACCGCGGACAGTCCACTCCCCGCGGACGCGACGGACTCGTGCGCCAGGCCGAGGCGGACGCGGCTTTTGTCGCTGCTGGCGCTCAGCTTCCCCGCCGTACCGGAGGCGCTGGTCCACGGCCCGTCGCTGTGCTTCAAGCTGTCCCCGGCGGGTGAACCGCTCGCCGAGGACAGCGACATCCGTGTCCCCGGGCCCTCGGCCGGAGACAACTCGGCCGGAGACAATCCTGACAGGGCGAAAATCTCCTCCCACCCCTGCGAACGTGACACAGCGGCCCCTCCCCACTTCCCCGGCTCGCCCCATTCGGCTCGCCCCCCAGCGAAGGTAACTCAACGAGTGGGTACCGATGCAAGCTGTCATCCATGCTGGTCGGCATGATGATCGGTCAGCCGTAACAGCCATCGCGGAAGCGCACAAGAGTCCGCTTACTCAGCTCACCCACGACGGCCCGCTCAACTGCCCGCGGTACGGGACGAGCGGCACGCGACGTCCATCGCTCGGGCCAACGCGGATGCGGAGGGAGCGCAGCACACCGGACGCCGTCGCCCCCGCCCTTTGGGCAGACAGCGCTACCTCGAAGACAGGGCCTTGTAAGGTCTTTCGTTTGGATCAGGCCGGATGAGGGAGCGGGGTCTGGTGCCGTGGATCGCGAGGCGGAGGAGGGAGCCCACGCGGAGCGGATGGGGTCTCCCCTGGTCGAGCGAAGCCGAGACCTTGGGGATGACCGACGACCACGCGGCGAGGCGCGGTGCCAGACCCCGCGAGCCCGGCATGATCCAAACGAGAGGCCCTAGGCGCAATACCAGTGACTTTGCAACTTCCGGAGCCACCGGAGAACGGTCTTTACGCAGGTGAGACAGCCGGACCGGTTCCTATGTCACTGGTATTGGCCCTAGGCGTCCGAGGAGAACCGCACCGCCCCCGCCCCCAGCACCGCGTCGCACCACACGCGCACCCCGTCGCGCAGTTCGTTGTCGGGGCCCACCGTCGCGCCGTCGCCGACGACCGCGCCCGTCAGCACCGTACGGGCGCCGATCCGCGCGCCCGCTCCGATCAGCGAGTCGGTGATCACCGCGCCGGGCGCCACGACCGCGCCGTCCAGGACGGCGCTGCCCGCGATACGGGCCCCGGCGCCGATCACGGCGGAGGCGCCGACCACCGTGCCCGCGGTGAGTTTGGCGTCGTCGGCGACGGAGGCGCCCGGCAGGACGAGGCGTTCCCCGCAGCGGCCGGGGAGCGCGGGGGACGGGGCGCGGCCGAGTACGAGATCGGCGGAGCCGCGTACGAAGGCGGCCGGGGTGCCGAGGTCCAGCCAGTACGTGGAGTCGACCATGCCCTGGAGGTGGGCGCCGTCCGCCAGCAGTCCGGGGAACGTCTCGCGCTCCACGGAGACCGGCCGGTCCCCGGGTATGGAGTCGATGACCGAGCGCCGGAACACGTACGCCCCGGCGTTGATCTGGTCGGTGACGATCTCCTCGGGGGTCTGCGGCTTCTCCAGGAAGGCCGTGACCCGCCCGTCGGCGTCGGTGGGCACGAGCCCGAACGCGCGCGGGTCGGCGACGCGGGTCAGATGGAGCGAGACGTCGGCCCCCGACGCGCTGTGCGTGGCGACGAGCGCCCGGATGTCCAGGCCCGTCAGGATGTCGCCGTTGAAGACCAGTACGGGGTCGTCGGGGCCGGAGCGCAGCCGTGACGCGACGTTTCTGATGGCGCCGCCCGTGCCGAGCGGATCGCGTTCGGTCACGTACTCCAGGCTCAGCCCGAGGGCCGAGCCGTCCCCGAAGTACGGCTCGAAGACCTCGGCGAGGTACGACGTCGCGAGCACGACGTGCTCGACTCCCGCCGCACGCGCGCGCGCCAGTTGGTGGGTGAGGAACGGGACACCGGCCGCCGGGACCATGGGCTTGGGCGTGCGCACGGTCAGGGGCCTGAGCCTGGTGCCCTTGCCTCCGACCAGGAGGATCGCTTCTGTCAACGTGTGGTCTCCGCTTCTCGGGGTGGTCTCGGGGCCGGTGGTCCGGGGGCCGCGTTCTCGTACGTACATGGATACCCGCGCGCGTCCCCGGAACCGACCGGCGCCTCCCCGGCCCCGCCGTCGCCGCCGCCGTCGCCGGTCGGCGGCGGCCGGTCAACGGCCCTGGTAGCGGGCCGCCGCGGCGCGGACGGTGCCGAGCCTGCCGTAGAGACGGCTCCCCGGGCATTCGGTGGAGAATCCGTCTCTGTGCCCGGAGATGGTGTTCATGCCGACCCGGGTTCCCTTGGCGTACTTTCCGCTTCCCCCCGAGGTCAGTGTGACCTTGCCCTTCGGATTGACACCGTGCAGCCCCAGCTTCCACGCGGTGAGTTGGGCGACAGCGGTGGTGGCCGCCTCCGGCGGGTTCGTACCGCTGTACGTCCCGAGGACCGCGATGCCCACGGTGTTGGTGTTGAAACCGAGTGTGTGCGCGCCCAGTACGGGCCTCGCCACGCCCCCGGCACGCCCCTCGTAGATGTTTCCGCATTTGTCGATGGCGAAGTTGTAGCCGAAGTCGCGCCAGCCGCTGCTCCTGACGTGGTAGCGGTAGATACTGCGCAGGACGGAGGGCGCTTCCTTGCAGGTGTAGTTGTTGCCGGTGGCGCTGTGGTGGACGAAGGCGGCCTTGACGGTGCTCGTGTAGCCGAACCGCTTCTCGCGCAGCGACTCGTCCGCGCCCCAGCCCCTGCGGGTGACGATGCGCGGGCGCGGTGCGGCGTATTTCCTGGCGGCGGTGTCGGTGACCTCGGCCTCGGCCTCCGCCTTGGTGAGGGCCGGGATCTCGCGGGCGCCCAGGGTGACGAGGCCCTCGTTGGCGGCCGAAGTGTCGGATTCCTCCAGGGACATGGGGGCGGCGGGGGCGCGCTCGGCCTCGGCGAGGGGGCCGGTCGCGCCCGAGTCCGCGGTCCCGCCCGCCTCGCCTGTGCTGCCCTTGCCCACGGCGTCCGTACCGCCGGTGTCCGCCGGCTCCTCCCCCGGGTCGATCAGCTCCAGCCGCAGCCCGCGCGGGAGCAACGCGCGGGGCGGGCCGCTCTCGCCGTCCTCCTGGACGGCCCGTACGCGCAGCTCCACGCCGTCCGAGCCGCCGACCCAGAGCGGGGCGGTGGAGCCGTGCACGGTTCCCGAGTCGCGCTCCTGGGTGCCGGGGTCGGCGCCGTGTTCCTGGTTGTGCGTCTCCAGGTCCTGCCAGTCGGACCAGACGTGGGTGGCGGTGGCGCGGGTACGGACCTGGACGGTGCCGTGGAACTCGGCGTCGGCGTCGTCCCAGACGACGCCGAGCAGCGAGAAGGGCCGCACGTCGCGGCGGGCCACGCCCTGTTCCCGCGCGGCGTCCGGTGAGCGCCGGGTGGCGAGGGGGGTGAGCGGGAGGGACTGGGTGGAGCCCGGCACGGCCGCCGCGCCGGTCCGGAGGTGCGGCTGGTCGGGGGCGGTCGCGGGGCCGGGTGCGGCGAGCGCGTCCGACGGCTGCGACAGGGGGAGGAGCAGGGCGGCGGTGCACGCGACGCCGATCGAGGTTGCAAGGTAGGCACGCATGTGCCGATCCTGCGGGCGGCGGCGCCCGCGCGCCCGCCGGGAAAACTGACGGCCCGTCGGTCCAACCGGTGTACGCAGTCACCGGTACGGCGGTGGTGCCACAGCGCCCCGGCGTACCCTGTGCCGCGTGAACGCCACCGACCGTACCCCCGCCGACCTGCTGCGATCCGCTCTCACCACGGATCCGGCCCGCCCCTTGATCACCTTCTACGACGATGCCACCGGTGAGCGGGTGGAATTGTCCGTGGCCACCTTCGCCAATTGGGTGTCCAAGACGGCCAATCTGCTCCAGGACGAGCTGTCCGCCGGTCCCGGCGACCGGCTCGCGCTGCTGCTGCCCGCGCACTGGCAGAGCGCGGTGTGGCTGCTGGCCTGTTCCTCGGTGGGGGTGTGCGTGGAGATCGGCGGCGATCCGACGGCGGCCGATCTCGTGGTCAGCGGCCCTGACACGCTGGACGCGGCGCGCGCGTGCGGCGGCGAGCGGGTGGCGCTGGCGCTGCGTCCGCTGGGCGGCCGTTTCCCGCAGCCTCCGGCGGGGTTCGTCGACTACGCCGTCGAGGTGCCCTCGCAGGGCGACCGCTTCGCGCCGTACGCCCCGACGGACCCGGACGCGCCCGCGCTCGTCGTCGGCGGTACGGAGCTGACGGCGGCCCAACTCGTCGCGCGGGCGCGGGAGAACGCCGCGGAGCGCGGGCTCGGGCCGGGCTCGCGGCTGCTGTCGGGGCTGTCGTACGACAGCTGGGAGGGGCTGTCGGCCGGGCTGTTCGCCCCGCTCGCGGCGGGCGGATCCGTGGTGCTGTGCCGGCATCTCCCGACGCTTCAGGGGCAGGAGCTGGAACAGCGTGTGACGAGCGAGCGGGTCACCCACCGCGCGGTGTGATCCGGCGGGACCGGGCGGCAGCGGCGTCGGCGTACGTCCGCAAACCGCCCGTCCCGCACACAACGGACGGGGGTGGCCCGGCCGTAACCAAACCGAAGCACATGATCGGCAATATGTGCGATCTCTCGTACAACCAAGGGCGGCCTCAGTCCGTCTACGACATCAACCGGCGGCCCAGTGCGCCGCCGACGCCTTGAAGGATGGACGAAGACGTGACCGAGAGTGCTGGCGCGCCGCCCGAACCGGACGAGAACTCCGGGATCGGGTCCGGGAACAGATCCGAGAGCGACGCGGCGGCCGAGGACAGAGACGTCACGGCTCCCGCTGACGGCGGACCCCGGCGCGGCGCCGAGCACCAGGCACTTCTCACCGCCGTCGCCTCCGCGATGGCCGCCGCCGTGGCCGCCGCCACGCCCGCGGGCGGACCGGCCGGCACACCGCCGATACCCGGCGCGCTCCCCGCGCCCCTCAAGCCGCGCAAGCGGCACTGGCTGCGCTGGGTGGCCATCGGCACCTCGGCCGCCGTGCTCGCCGTGGCGGGCACCGGCTGGTGGTTCTACCAGCGGCTCGACTCCAACATCACGACCGATACCAGTACCGCCGCCGAACTTCAGACGTACGAGAAAGAACGGCCGAAGCCCGTCGTCCTCGACGCGGAGAACATACTTCTCGTCGGCTCGGACAGCCGGGCCGGCAAGGGCAACAGCAAGTACGGCCGCGACGACGGCGGTTCGCAGCGCTCCGACACGACGATTCTGCTGCATCTGCCCGCCGACCGGAAGAGCGCGACCGCCGTCTCCTTCCCGCGCGACCTGATGGTGGAGATACCCAGCTGCAAGCGGTCGGACGGCTCCCGTTCCCGGCCGCAGTCGGCGCAGTTCAACTGGGCCTTCGAGTTCGGCGGCGCGGCCTGCACCATCCGTACCGTCGAGAAGCTCACCGGGATCCGGGTCGACCATCACATGGTGGTCGACTTCCAGGGCTTCAAAGACATGGTGGACGCGGTCGACGGCGTCCAGGTCTGCCTCAAGGAGTCGGTGGACGACAAGGACTCCAAGCTCAAGCTCTCCGCCGGCACGCACACGCTCGACGGCGAGCAGGCGCTCGGCTACGTACGGGCGCGGCACAGCCTCGGGGACGGCAGCGACACGCAGCGCATGGACCGGCAGCAGCGGTTCCTCGGCGCCCTCTTCAAGAAGGTGCAGAGCAATGGAGTGCTGCTCAATCCGACACAGCTCTATCCGGTGCTCTACGCGGCGACGAAGGCCATCACGTCCGACCCGGGGCTGGGCTCGCTCAGCGACCTGTACGACCTGACGCGTTCCATGCGGAGCGTGCCGACGGACAAGGTGCAGTTCCTCACCGTTCCCCGGCAGCCGTACACCCAGGACCCGAACCGCGACGAACTGGTGCAGCCGGCCGCGGACACGCTCTTCGAGCAGCTGCGTGAGGACACCGTTGTCACCGTCGTCCCGAAGCCCGCGGAAGACGACGGGAACGGCGAGGAGAGCGGTGACGGGAGCGGTGACGGGAGCGGTGACGAGAACACCGGCGGAAAGAGCGACGGGAAGAGCGACGGGAAGGCCGCCGATTCCGCCGCGGGCAAGACGCGCGAAGACGCCGTCTTCCAGGGGACAAATGCCGCGGCGGGCGTATGTGAGTAAAGCAATTCCCAAAGAGAGCGCCACAGTCCACGGAGATTGACCAGATTGCCCGCTTGTAAGGAACGTGGAATGTGTCACGGGCGTCGCTCGACGCCGAACTGGACGGATAGTGTGGCGCGATCCGGTGCATACGACCACCAGGTCGCGCACTAGCTGGAGCGAAAACCGGGCGTCTTCGGGGGAAGACGACTCGCGTGGCACCGACGGAGGATTCAAGCAACCGTGGATGCACATAGCCGTGGACAGGCGGACGATATCGACCCCGCCGACCAGTGGGTGCTCAACCCGGACACGGGTAACTACGAGCTGCGACTGGACCACTCCACAGGGCAGTCACCCGCACCACGCGCCACCACAGATGCGAGAACGGACCCCGGCCCCGCCGCCCCGGCCACCCCGACCGGCGACGCCGCACCGGCCGCCGACGCCGCGCCACCGCGCGCCGACGTCCCGGGCCAGCGCAGCCGCCGCGCGGGAAAAGGCCCCGGCAAGGGCCAGGGCGCGAACCAGCAGGAGCCGCCGCCCACCGCGCCCGGCCGCCGTAAGCGCAAGGCGGTCAAGGGCAAGAAGAAGTCGGGCAAGAAGAAGGCGCTCCTGTGGACCGGCGGCGCGCTCGCCCTCGTCCTGGTGGCGGGCTCCGCGGGCGGCTACCTGTACTACCGGCACCTCAACGGCAACATCGCCACCATCGATGTCGCGGGCGCGGGCAGCGGCGGCTTCAAAAAGGGCGAGGCCGTCAACATCCTGCTGATCGGTACGGACAAGCGGACCGGCGCGGGCAACGAGGGGTACGGCGACGCGGGCAGCATCGGTCACGCCGACACCAATCTCCTCTTCCACGTGTCCAAGGACCGCACGAACGCGACGGTGCTCTCCATTCCGCGCGACCTGATCACCGACATCCCCGACTGCGAGACCAAGACCGAGGACGGCACCAAGGTCATCCCCGGCGCCACCCAGCAGCGCTTCAACAACAGTCTGGGCCAGGACGACCGGGACCCGGGCTGCACGATGCGCACCACCACCGAGATCACCGGCCTGGAGATCGACCACTTCATGATGGCCGACTTCAACGCGGTCAAGACGCTGTCCACCGCGGTCGGCGGCGTCGAGGTGTGCGTGGACAAGGACGTCGACGACAAGCAGTCCCGGCTGAAGCTCAGCAAGGGCACGCACAAGATCTCGGGGGAGGACGCCCTCGCGTTCGTCCGTACCCGCCACGCGTTCGGCAACGAGAGCGACCTCAGCCGGATCCAGACGCAGCAGCAGTTCCTCGGCTCGATGATCCGTGAGATGAAGTCGGGCGACACGCTGACCAGCCCCAGCAAGCTGTTCAGCCTGGCGGAGGCGGCGACCAAGGCGCTGACGGTGGACACCGGCATCGGCAGCATCGACAAGCTCAGCGAACTCGCCAAGGAACTCGCCAAGGTCCCGGCGAAGAACATCACCTTCACGACGCTGCCGGTGCTCGACAACCCGGCGGAGACGGTCAAGGCGACGGTGATCCTCAACGAGCAAGAGGCCAAGCCGCTGTTCTCGATGATGCAGAACGACGTCTCCCTCACCGAGGTGAAGAAGAAGGAGTCGGCGAAGGAGGCCGCCGCCAAGAAGGAGCAGGCGGCCCTCCTCAAGGGCACCAAGGCCGCGCCCGCCGATGTGCGCGTCGACGTGTTCAACGGCGGCGGGCCGCAGGGCTCGGCGCAGGAGACGCTGAACTGGCTCCAGAACACCGAGGGCGTGCTGAAGTCCTCCAACAAGGGCAACGCCCCCGGCAACGTGGCCAAGACGACGCTGGAGTACGCGCCGAACCAGGCCGACCAGGCGCGCGCGCTGGCGGCGATGCTGGGGCTGCCCGCGGCCGGCATGAAGCCGGGCACCGAGGACGCCGTGGGGCTCGAAGCGATGAAGCTGACCCTGGGCAAGGACTTCAAGGGCGCGGGGGTGCCCATCACCGGGGCGGCGAAGGTGTCGTCCAACGTGCAGAAGGTCGAAGCGGACAAGCAGGTCTGCGCCAAGTGACACCGCGGAACCGGCTCGTACGGACTGCGTGATACGGGGAGTCTGGATGGGACACAGCGGTGGTGGCGTACGGCCGGAGGACGCGCGAGAACGCGTGCCGCAGGCGCGGGAGCTGGGCTGGGACGACAGTCTCTACGAGGGGGAAGGACCGCCCCCTGAGGGCGCGGCGCCGAGGGATCCCGCACCGAGGGACACGGCGTCGAAGGACACGGCCGGGGGCGGCGGGGGCGGCGCCACGCCGCCCGTACGCCCCAGGCGCCGCCTCTGGCGCGTACTGCGCTGGTCCGCCGCCTCGCTGTCGCTGCTGATCCTCGTGACGGCCGGCGCGGGTTACTGGTACTACGAGCACCTCAACGGCAACATCCGCAGCGGTGAGCGCAGCGGCGCGGGCGACGATCCGGCGAAGGCGCGGGCGAACGCGGCGGGCCAGACCCCGCTGAACATCCTGCTCCTGGGCTCCGACAGCCGCAGCGATCCGGAGAACGTCAAGCTCGGCGGCGGCAAGAACCTCACGAAGGACCCGCCGCTCGCGGACGTGCAGATGCTGGTCCACATATCCGCCGACCGGAAGAACGCGTCGGTCGTGTCGATACCCCGGGACACCCGGGTGTCCATACCGAAGTGCGAGGACGCCGGGACCGGCACGACCTACCCGCAGGTCAACACGATCATCAACGAGTCGCTGGGGCGCGGCGGCGCGGGCTGCACCCTCGCCACCTGGCAGAAGCTGACCGGCCTCTACATCGACCACTGGATGACGATCGACTTCGCCGGGGTCGTGAAGATGGCCGACGCGATCGGGGGCGTCGACGTCTGCGTCAAGGACAACGTGTGGGACCGGCCCCGGCCCGGGGTCCCCGGTGGCTCGGGGCTCAAGCTCACCAAGGGCACCCACCAGGTCAAGGGCGAGCAGGCCCTCCAGTGGCTCCGTACCCGGCACGCCTTCGCCAGCGACCTCGGCCGCGCCCAGGCGCAGCACATGTACATGAACTCGATGATCCGCCATCTCACCTCGCAGAACGTCTTCACCGACACGCCCCGGCTGACCGGTCTCGCGGAGGCCGCGACCAAGTCGCTGGAGGTGTCGAAGGAGATCGGTACGGTCAAGAAGCTGTTCGATCTGGCGATGCAGCTCAAGAGCGTGCCGACCGACCGCATCACCATGACCACGATGCCGACGGAGACCGACCCGCGGGATCCGAACCATCTGGTCGCGCGGCAGGCCGACGCGGACACGATGTGGTCGATGCTCCGCGAGGACGTGCCCTTCGACAGCAACGGCGACAAGGCCGACGCGAAGGCCGGGGCCGACGCCAGGAAGAAGGCCGCCGACCAGGCCGCCAAGACTCCCTCCTCGGCGCCCGCCGACACCGGGGTGACCGTACGCAACGGGACGGGCGGCGCGCAGACCCCCGTGCGGGGCCGCGCGGCGGAGGTGACGGGGGTGCTCAGCGGCAAGGGCTACACGCTGGCCAGTGCGGCCACCGAGCTGACCCCGCAGGAGAAGACCACGGTCGGCTATCCCAGCGCGGAGCTGGAGGGCGACGCGCAGGCGGTCGCCAAGGCCCTGGGGATACCGCTGACTTCGGTGAAGCGGTCCACGGACGTGTCGGGGGTCACGGTGACGGTCGGCGCGGACTGGCGCACCGGCTCCGCCTTCCCGAAGTCGGCCGAGCCGGAGGCGGGCTCGGTCCCGGACACGGCGGACGCCCTCAATGGCTCGGAGAAGGACGCGTGCATGGACGTGTACAAGCCGTACCGTTTCTGACGCGCCGGACGGGCATCGCTGCCCGCCCGGTGGGACTCCGGGCGGGCAGCGGTGCCACGGGGCGGGTTACGCCTCGACGGGCTGTGCCCCGGCGGCCGGGCGGCGGCTGGCGATGACCTTCTTGGCCAGCGCGCGCGGGCTGGTCAGGAAGCCGAAGCCCCACGACATGTGCATGGTGGCCAGCGCCACCGGGATCTGGAGGCGCGCCTTCGGCGACAGGCCCTTGCCCGCCGGGAGCGAGCCCGCGACGATCGCGGCGAGATATCCGGCCGGCACGACAAGGCCCCACGGCGTGAGCACCGCGCCGACGACCAGGCCCGCGGCGATCGCGCAGACGGCGGCCGGCGGGGCGAGGTAGCGCAGGTTGATCGAGCCGGAGTGGTAGCGGGCGACGACATGGCGCCAGCGGCCGTAGTCCTTGTACTGCTTGGCGAGCGCCTTCACCGAGGGGCGCGGGCGGTACTGGACGCGCAGCTCGGGCGAGAACCAGATCGCGCCGCCCGACTCGCGGATGCGGAAGTTCAGCTCCCAGTCCTGGGCGCGGATGAACTCCTCGTTGTAGCCGCCCTGCTGTTCGAGCGCCTCGCGCCGGAAGACCCCCAGATACACGGTTTCGGCCGGGCCGGCCTGGCCTCCGGTGTGGAACGCGGCGTTGCCGACGCCGATCTTCGAGGTCATCGCGGCGGCCACCGCGTTCTCCCAGTCGTTCTCGCCCTCGGCGTGCATGATGCCGCCGACGTTCTGCGCACCGGTCTCGGCGAGCAGCCGGACGGCGGTCGCGATGTAGTTCGCCGAGAGCATGCCGTGGCCGTCGACCCGTACGACGACGGGGTGGCCGGACGCCTTGATCGCGGCGTTCAGCGCCGCCGGGGTGCGGCCGGTCGGGTTCGGGACGGTGCGGACGCGGGCGCGCGCGTCGGACTCGGTCTCCCGTACCAGCTCGGCGGCGATCTCGTCCGTACGGTCCGTGGAGGGGCCGAGCGCGATCACCACCTCCATCTCACCGTCGTACTCCTGCTCCAGGATGTGCCGGACGGAGTTCCTCAGATGACGTTCCTCGTTGAGCACCGGCATGATCACGGAGACCGCGGGCGGCTGGTCAGGCATGTGGTCCTTCTGGGTCCTTCGGGAGGCTGAGAGCCTGTCGGCTGACCCGCCACGTTACCGCGAACGGGGGACAGCCACGCGCGCCGTCCGGTTGCGGCCCGGTGCCGCTGATCGTATGGGCCTACCGTGCGCGGAATCCGTTCACGGTCCATCGCTCCCCCGGCCTGCCGGCCCTTCACCGCGGAGGTGCTCCCCGTGTCCACGCCGCCCCGCACCACCCGCCGCCCCGCACCGCCAGGACGCGGGCCCGGCCCCCGGCGGCGACGCTGGGGCATGCGCACGGCGACGACGCTCTCCGTCCTGGTCCTGGGCGCGGGCGGGATCGGCCACGCGGTGGTGACCAGCCTCGACACGGGGATCGGCCGGGTCGATCCGTTCAAGGACATGAAGAACCGGCCGAACGCCGGGCGCGGGCTGAACCTGCTGCTCGTCGGCACCGACGGCCGCGACAAGATCACCGAGGAGGAGCGGCAGAAGTACCGGCTCGGCGGGGCGCCCTGCCACTGCACCGACACGGTGATGCTGGTGCACCTCTCGGAGGACGGGCGGCGGGCAAGCGTCGTCAGCCTGCCGCGCGACAGCTACACGGAGCTGCCCGAGCACACCGACGCCACCACCGGCAAGCGCCACGCGCCGCACCCGGTGAAGCTGAACGCGGCGTACGCGGAGGGCGGGCCGCGGCTGACGGTCTCCACCGTCGAGCGGATGACGGGCGTGAAGATCAGCCACTATCTGGAGGTCGACTTCACCGCCTTCATGAAGACGGTGGACGCGCTGGGCGGGGTGGACATCTGCACGCCCCGGCCGCTGAAGGACGCGTACACCGGGCTCGACCTGACACCGGGCACGCACCGGATGAACGGCGGGGAGGCGCTGCAGTACGTACGGTCGCGGCATATCGACAGCGCGGCCGACCTCGGGCGGATGCAGCGCCAGCAGCGGTTCCTGGCCGCCCTGATCCACCGGGCCACCAGCAGTGGGGTGCTGCTGAACCCGGTGCGGTTCAAGGAGGTCACCGCGACGATGCTCGACTCGGTACGGGCCGACGCCGGGTTCGGCGCGCGGCAGTTGCTCGACCTCAACGAGGCGATGCGCGGCTTCTCCCCCGCCTCGTCGGAGTTCACCTCCGTACCGCTGGCCGGTGACGGGACGGGGGTGACGGTCAAGGGCCTGGGCTCGACGGTGAAGTGGGATCCGGAGAAGTCGCGGCGGCTGTTCCGGGCGGTGCGCGACGACAAGCCGCTGACGGGGCCGGAGAAGGCGCCGGAAAAGGGGCGGGAAACGGCGTCGGAGACAGCTTCGGAAACGGCGTCGGAAACGGCTTCGGACCACCCCGCGAAGTCCGGGGGATCCGGGGAATCCGGCGGGTCCGGTGCGTCCGGTGCGTCCGGTGCGTCCGAGGGGAAGGGAGAGCCCGGCAGACTGGTCGACGTGAACCCGCGGGAGATCCGGGTGCAGGTCTACAACGGCACGGCCACGGACGGCCTGGGCAAGCAGGTGGACGACGCGCTGCACGCCACCGGCTTCAACACCACCCGCGCGCCGCTCACCTCGGACGGCCCCGACGCCCACCGCACGGTCGTCATGTACGACCCGCGCTGGGACCGCTCGGCGAAGTCCCTGGCGGCGGCGTTGCCGGGCAGTGAGCTGCGGGCGGTGAAGCAGCAGGGCGCGACGCTGAAGGTGGTGGCGGGCACGGACTACAAGGCGGTCGCTCCGGTACGGGCGGAGGAGACGCCGAAGGGCGAGTTCGGGGCGACGACGGGCGACCAGGCGGTGTGCGCGTAACGGCCCGGGTCTTCCGTTCGGCTCCTGCCGGCTCGCGAGCCGGCAGGAGCCGAACGGCCTGATCCACCGGCCTGATCACCGACCTGAGCCACCAGCCTGAGCCACCAGCCTGTTCCACCGACCTGATTCACCGGCCTGATCCGAACGAGAGGCCCTATCGCTCGTCGGGGCCCGGATCGCCGCGGCGGTCGTCGATTCCCTCGGCGGCCCGCTTCGCCCGCAGCTCCTTGATGGCGCGCCGCCGCGCGAGCCGGTGCGTACGCCGGATCTGCGCCTCCTGGTAGCGCCGCTTGTCGCGCTCGGTCTCCGGGACGACCGGCGGTACGGAGCGGGGCCTGCCCTCCTCGTCGACGGCCGCGAAGACGAGATACGCGCTGCCGACCTGGGTGGCGGGGGTGGATTCGTTCCAGCGCTCGGCCAGGACACGTACGCCGATCTCCATGGATGACCGGCCGACCCAGTTGACCTGGGCCTTCACATGGACGAGGTCCCCCACCCTGACGGGCACCAGGAAGACCATCTCGTCCATCGAGGCCGTGACGGCGGGCCCGCCGGAGTGCCGGCCGGCGACGGCGCCCGCCGCGTCGTCCACCAGCTTCATGATCACGCCGCCGTGGACCGTACCGAGGAGGTTGGTGTCGCCGCCGGTCATGATGTGGCTGAGCGTGGTCCGTGAGGCGGACGTGGGCTTGCCCGGAATCGGGGGTTCCGGGGATGGGGCCTGGTCTGTCATGCCCTCCACCCTATGCGCGGGTCCGATGCCTTCTGCCGGGCACCGGCGCGACCTGTTGTGCATCAGCTTCGCAACAGCCCCGATCCGATTCCCCACCTCCCTGTATGGAGCACAGCCTCGCCCGGCAGACTGTCCGTATGAATGATTGGCCCGATGGACGGAACGGCGAGCAGGGCAACGGGTACGGACGCCGCAGCGCGGGCGGACGGCCCGAGGGCGCGCGCGTGCCGCAGGCACAGCGCCGCGGAGTGCCCCAGCAGTCACCGGGGTACGGCCAGGGCGCCGGCCCCGGCCGGGACAACGGGTACGGGAACGGGAACGGGTACGCCGACTCGTACGACGGCGGCTACAACACCGGCCAGGTCTACGGCGGGTCCGGCGGCGCAGGCGGCGCAGGCGTGCCCCCGCAGCGGGGCGGCGGCTCAGGGGCCGGGCAGGCGCCCGACTGGCGCCGCCGGATCAAGATCGGCGCGCTGGTGCTGGTCGTGACCGTCCTCGCCGTCTCCATCGGCACGTACTTCTGGGCCGATTCCAAGCTGCGGCGCGAGGTCGACCTGTCGGTCGTGATCGACCGCCCCGACGGGGGCAAGGGCACGAACTATCTGATCGTCGGTACGGACAGCCGCGACGGCATGTCCGACGAGGAGAAGAAGAAGCTCCACACGGGCTCGGCCGAGGGCAGCAGAACCGACTCGATGATGATCCTGCACACGGGGTCCAACGGGCCGACCCTGATCTCGCTGCCGCGCGACACCGATGTGCAGATCCCCTCCTTCAAGGGCTCGCAGTCGGGCAAGGTCTTCCCCGCGCAGACCTCGCACAAGAAGCTCAACGCGGCCTTCGCCGAGGACGGCGCGCCGCTGCTGGTGCGCACCGTCGAGGCCAAGACCGGGCTGCGGATCGACCACTACGTGGAGATCGGCTTCGCCGGGTTCGCCAATGTGGTGGACGCGATCGGCGGGGTGGACCTGGACATCCCCAAGGCGTTCAAGGACAAGAAGTCGGGCGCGGACTTCCAGGCGGGCGAGCAGACCCTCAACGGCGAGCAGGCGCTGGCCTTCGTACGGACGCGGTACGCCTTCGCGGGCAGCGACCTGGACCGTACGAAGAACCAGCAGAAGTTCCTCTCGGCCCTGGCCTCCCAGACGGCGACGCCGAGCACGATCATCAACCCCTTCCGGTTCTATCCGGCGGCGGGCGCGGGGCTGGACACGCTGGTCGTGGACAAGGACATGTCCCTGTGGTCGCTGGGCAGCATGTTCTTCGCGATGAAGGGCGTGACGAGCGGCGACGGCACCTCCATGAACATGCCGATCGCGGGCCAGAGCGGCGGCAACCTGCTGTGGGACGAGGCGAAGGTCAAGCAGCTCGTCAGCCAGCTCAACAACGACGAGAAGGTCACGGTCACCGGTAACTGATGCTCCCTCCCGCACCACCCGCCGCGTCCGACGCCGTGTCGGACGCGGCTTCGGCCGGGTCCGGCGCCACCGCGGCCTCCGCCGCCGGGACCGCCGTGGACCACGGCCTGATCGAAGCGGCCACCACGACGGCCCGCGCCCGCGCCCGGGGCGACAGCCACACGGTCGCGGCGGCGGCCCGCGCCGGTGACGGCCGCGTCGTCACGGCGATGAACGCGTACCACTTCACCGGCGGCCCCTGCGCCGAACTCGTCCTGGTGGGCGCGGCGGCGGCGCAGGGCATCTACGACCTGACGACGATCGTCGCCGTGGGCGACGGCGAGCGCGGTCTGATGCCGCCCTGCGGCCGCTGCCGGCAGTTCCTGTTCGACTACTTCCCGACGATCAACGTCATCGTCGGCACCGACGAGCACCCCAGGACGCTCACGATCGCGGAGCTGCTGCCGGAGGCGTACGTCTGGTCGGACCACCAGGACTGAGCGGCCCGGCGGACAGGGGCGTCGGGTTGGTTCGTCGGGCGTCGGCTTGGTGCGTCGGCTTCGTGCGTCGGCTCGGTGCGTCAGCTCGGTGCGTCAGCTCGGTGCGTCGGCTCGGTGCGTCGGCTCGGTGCGTCGGGCGCTTCGCGAAGACGTGAGCAGCGGCGCCGGGGACACGACCGCCGCCGACCCCCGCACCACCCTGACATGACCCGGGACATGGGCCGACGCACCGGTCGTCCGGTGGGTCGCGGGCGCTGCCTCCGGGGGTGGAAAGCGAGTAGCCAAAAACGTGAGCTGAAGCTCACAATAACGCCATGAGCTGCGCGTTCGCACTTCCGTAGGCGCAGCGTGCGGAGCCGGCTGACGACTCCGCACCCATGGTCGAGCAGCGAGATGGAGACCTCATGCCCTCCACACCCCTGACGCACAGCACCCCCGCCACCGTCCTCCCGGCACCGGATTCGCTCTCCGTGATGACGACGGTCGCACAGCTCGAATCGGCGCTGGGACGACCGGCTCCCCTCGTCATGATGAAGCAGCTGGACCGCCTCGACGACGGCTGTATGACGGTGCTCACGCACGCTCCGATCGCGGGCCTCGGCTATCAGGTCGCGGGCGGCGACCGCAGGGCGACCTTCGTGGGCGGCGCCCCCGGCTTCGCCCGCGCCGAGTCCGCGACGCGTATCCGCGTCTCCTTCGACCCCGCAGAACACCGCGAGCGGCCGCTCGTGGACGGCGGGGTCTCCTTCGTGTTCCTGCTGCCGGGCGTCGGCGAGACCCTCCGGCTCAACGGCACCCTGGCCGCGCACGACGGCGACGCCCTGACGGTCGATGTCCGCGAGGCGTATGTGCACTGCCCGCGCTCCGTGCTGCGCTCGCGGCTGTGGCAGGCCCCGGCGGCCGATGAGGGGACGTCAGCCGGGGCGCCGGACAAGGGCGTGAGGACGGACGAGGGTGTGGCGCCGGAAGAGGGTGTGGCGCCGGAAGAGGGTGTGGCGCCGGAAGAGGGTGTGGCGCCGCTGCACCGGCCGGACGTCGCCCGGTTCCTGCGGAGCGCCCCCTTCCTGGCCGTGTCCACCGGCGACACCGCGGGCGGCGGTGACACCAGCCCGCGCGGCGACCAGCCCGGGTTCGCCCGCGCGCTGGACGGGCACACCCTCGTCATCCCGGACCGCAAGGGAAACCAGCGCGCCGACACCTTCCACAACGTGCTCCAGGACGATCGCGTCGCGCTCGCCGCCCTGGTCCCGGGCCGCGCCGAGGTCCTGCGGCTGTACGGCACCGCCCGCATCACCGACGCCCCGGCGCTGCTGGAGACGATGGCGCTGCGCGGGACGCCGCCGCGGCTCGCGCTCGTCATCGACGTCCGGCACGCCGAGTTGACCGGCAGCGCGGCGGTCGCGCGGGCGCGGCTGTGGAGCCCGGCCGCGCACGTGGACCGCCGTACGGTGCCGGATCTGATGATCCTCGCCTCCCGACATGCCGCGGCCAACCCGACGAAGGTCGCGGGCGGGCCGCCCGGGTTCGTGTCGAAGCCGCTCACCGCCTTTCCCCGCGTCACCCGGTGGCTGCTGGACCTGGGTTTCCGCAAGACGCTGAAGGACGAGGGGTACGGCGACGACGCCCCGCGCCCCGCGCCGGGGAGCCGGGGCCGGAGCCAGGGCCGCCTGCTCCGGTTTCTGCCGGCCGGGTTCCTGTCGGCGCGGTCCGGGGCGGATGGCACGACGGCGGATGGCGCGACGGCGGATGGCGCGACGGCGGACGCCGCCGGGCGCGGCACCGGGCGCGGCACCGCGCCGGACGGGACGGACAGGACGGCGCGCCGGATGCGGGTCACGGCGGTGCGCAGGGAGACACCGAGCGCCCTCACGATCGTCCTGGAGGACGCGGCGCGGCCGGGCAGCCCGGTGGATTTCCGGCCCGGCCAGTACTTCACCCTGGTCACGGACATCGACGGGCACAGGGTTCCGCGCGCCTACTCGGCCTCGTCGGCGCCCGGCGCGCCCGAGCTGGAGATCACCGTCAAGCGGGTCGCGAACGGTCTGTTCTCGCACCACGTCCACGAACGTCTGGGTGTGGGCGACCTGTTGGAGCTGCGCGGCCCTTCCGGCACCTTCTGTCCCGATCCCGGACGGAGCGCCGACGAGGAACTCGTCATGATCGCCGCAGGCAGCGGTGTGACCCCGATGATGAGCATCATCCGTACGGTGCTGGCGGGCCGGACGCCGGGGCGGCTGGCCCTCCTCTACGGCAACCGTACGGAGGAGGACACCATCTTCGCGGGCGAACTGGACCGGCTGCGGTGCCGGCACGCCGACCGCCTGACGGTCACGCACCGCCTCACGCGCCCGTCACCGACGTGGACCGGGGCGAGGGGCCGCCTCGAACGGGACGCGATCCGCGACTGGATCGAGGAGCTGGCGCCGTCCTCCGGTGCCCGTTATCTCGTATGCGGCCCCGATGCGGTCGCGGAGACCACCCGCGCGGTGCTGGCCGAGCGCGGAGTGCCCGCGAGCCGCGTCCACATCGAGAGCTACACCAGTGCCCGCGTCGCCCCGGAGGATCTCGCGACCGGCCCCCACCGCATGACCGTCGAGGAGAACGGGCAGCCGATCGGCGCCACGACCGTCCAGCCCGGCCGGACGCTGCTCGGCGCGGGCCTGGACGCCGGGCTGCCGATGCCGTACTCGTGCACCGTCGGCAACTGCGGCGAGTGCCTGGTCAGGATCCGGTCGGGAGAGGTGAAGGCGGACCGGCCGAACTGCCTCACGCCGGAGCAGGAGGCCCAGGGCTACACCCTGGCCTGCGTCGGCCGCCCGCGCTCCGCGGTCACCGTCGACCTCACCGAGGACCCCGGTCCCGGTGCGACCGGGTGAAGGCTGGCGGCGACCGGGCGGCGGCGTCCGGGCGGCGGC
>NZ_QQNA01000179.1 GCF_003346515.1 Streptomyces corynorhini | reverse complement strand
AAGGGCTGAGGCCGCGCACCCAGGACGGGCAGACCTCATGGGTGCGCGGCCTCAGCCCTTCTTCGTGTACGTCAGCGATTCGCCGCTCGTCGTCACCCGGCGCAGCTTGCCGTCCTGCTGGATCGTCAGATGGGTCTCGGGACCGGGGAAGCAGGCGGAGGCCGGTTCGCCGGAGATCACCTCGGACGTGCCGATGTGGAGCGGCGCGTCGGGGGAGGGGGCGGAGGCCAGGGGAGCCTGGAAGACGCACTTGTAGGTGCCGCCGCCCGCCAGCGGGCCCTCGGCCGTCAGGTTCATGACGGTGTCGCCCGGCTCGCCCTGCTCGATGACGAGCACCCGGGTGCTGTAGCCGGACGAGGTGTCCAGGCCGCCGCTCCAGGTGCCCAGGTACTTCTTGGGGATCGTGCCGTCCGGCTCCTCGGTGGCGGAGGGCGACGCCGAGGGGGAGGGCGAGACGTCCGTCGCCGGGGACTCGGACGGCCCCGGGGAGCGCGATCGGCCGCCCTTGCCGTTCTCGGCCGCGCTCGTGGTGCCGTCGCCGCCCATGAAGGCGTAGACCGAGGCGCCCGCGCAGATCGCCACGATCACGGCGACCATGATCAGCACCACCGTGCCCCGGGTGTTGCGGCGGGGAGGCTCGGGGGCGGATGCGGTGGCGGTGGCGGTGGCGTACGGGTGCGCCGTGCCGAAGAGCGGGGGCGCCGGGGGTACGGGGGCGCTGCTGTAGCCGCGCGGCAGCGGAGTCGGCCCACCCGGCACGCCAGGTCCGGCGGGTCCGGCGGGTCCGGCCGGTCCGGCGGGTCCACTCGGCACGCCCGGTCCGCCTGGTCCGCCGCCGTATCCCGAGTATCCCGATGGCGGATAGCCGTACCCCGGTTGCGGATACCCGTAGGGGCTCGGGCCGGGCGCGGGTGCGGGTGCGGGTGCTGGTCCCGGCGTTGGCTTTGGTGTCTGTGACGTCGGCTCAGCGGGTTTCGTTGCCTTGACGCGTGGCAGGGCCAGGGTCGGATTCCCGCCGTCCCGCGGGCCGTCCTGACGGCCCTTCGGCGTCGCAGGTGCGGCAGGTGCCGCAGGCGGCACCGAAGCCGTCGCCTCGGTCGCCTCGTCTTCCGCCGCCTTGTCCGCGGGTGCCTCGTCCGGCGCCGCCCCGTCCTTCTCCGGCGCCCCGTTCTCCTCCCGCGTCGTCTCGCGCGTCGCCGTCCGGACCTCCTCCGGTATCCGTATCTGCCCCGTCGCCGGGTCCTCGTGCTCCAGCAGCTGCACCGCGTGCTGTCCCAGCTGCGCCAACAGCCCGCCCGGCAGCCACGGTTCCCCGCCGGACCCCGCCCCCACGTCCGTCGCCTCGCCCACCTTGGCCAGGATGTCGTACGTGGTCGGCCGCGCGGCCGGGTCCTTCTTCAAGCAGCCCCGGACGAGCGGTACCAGGCTGTCGGGGAGCGCGGACAGGTCCGGCTCCTCCTGCGCGATGCGGAACATCAGCGCGTGCGCGCCCGCCTCCGCGCCCCCGAACGGCAGGCGGCCCGTCGCCGCGTACGCCAGGACCGAGCCGAGGCAGAACACGTCGCACGCCGCCGTCACCCGGTCCCCGCGCACCTGCTCCGGGGCCATGAAGCCGGGCGAGCCGATCAGCGCGCCGGTCCTGGTGAGGCCCTCGTCGGGGACCGTCTCCAGCGCGCGGGCGATACCGAAGTCGATCACGCGCGGGCCGTCGATGGTCACCAGGACGTTCGACGGCTTGAGGTCGCGGTGGATCAGACCGGCCTTGTGGATGTCCTGGAGCGCGTGCGCGAGTCCGGAGGCGAGGATACGAACGGAACGTTCCGGCAGCGGGCCGTGACCGCCCGAGACGACCGTGCTCAGGCTCGGCCCCGCCACGTACCCGGTCGCCAGCCACGGCACCTCGGCCTCCGTGTCGGCGTCGAGCACGGGCGCCGTCCACGCCCCGCCGACCCGCCGCGCCGCCGCGACCTCCTGCCGGAACCGGCCCCGGAACTGCTCCTGTTCGGCCAGCTCGCGGTGGACGAGCTTGACCGCGACCGTACGGCCCCGGTCCGAACGCGCCAGATAGACGTGGCCCATCCCGCCCGCGCCCAGTCTGGCCAGCAGCCGGTAGCCGCCGATGTGTCGTGGATCTCCAGCTGCCAGCTTTTCCATGGCCGCGCGGCCCCTCCCGTACCAGACCAGCTCCGTGTCGCCCCGGATCATCTCGCACGCCGGGGCCGACCCGTCGAGTATGTCGAACGAAACGTCGGCGAACGGACGCTCGGGCGGCCGAGCGATCCACGCGGAGGGGAGCGGGAGAGGAAGGGGAGCGGGAGAGGAAGGAGAGGGGGAGAAGGGGGACAGGGGGAGAGGACGGACAGGGCCCGGTAGCCCGGTGGTCCGGTGGTCCGGTGTCGCGGTAGCCCGGTGGCGCGGTGGCCCGGTGTCGCGGTAGCCCGGTGGTCCGGTAGCCCGGTGGCCCGGTAGCCCGGTAGCCCGGTGGTCCGGTGGCGCGCAGGCCGGGGCCGGAGCCGTCCGCTCGGCAGAGTGCCCACCGCGGCCGCCCACGTCATACAAGGTGGCCATACCCTCCCACCTCCACCCCTCTCTACTCTGACCTCCATGAACCCTGACGCCACCCCGCACGCCGACCCCCGGGCCGGTGCCGCCGTGAAGGCCGCCGACCGCGCGCACGTGTTCCACTCCTGGTCCGCGCAGGAGCTGATCGACCCGCTCGCCGTCGCCGGCGCCGAGGGCGCGTACTTCTGGGACTACGACGGCAACCGCTACCTCGACTTCACCAGCGGCCTCGTCTTCACCAACATCGGCTACCAGCACCCCACGGTCGTCGCCGCGATCCAGGAGCAGGCCGCGAAGCTCACCACCTTCGCGCCCGCCTTCGCCGTCGACGTGCGCTCCGAGGCGGCCCGGCTGATCGCCGAGCGCACCCCCGGCGACCTCGACAAGATCTTCTTCACCAACGGCGGCGCCGAGGCCGTAGAGAACGCCGTCCGGATGGCCCGGCTGCACACCGGACGCCCCAAGGTGCTCTCCGCGTACCGCTCGTACCACGGAGGCACCCATACGGCGATCAACCTGACCGGTGACCCGCGCCGTTGGCCGTCCGACAGCGGGACGGCCGGGGTCGTCCACTTCAACGCGCCGTTCCTCTACCGCTCCCCCTTCTACGCCGCCGACGAGGCCGAGGAGTGCGCCCGCGCGCTCGAACACCT
This sequence comes from Streptomyces corynorhini, assembly GCF_003346515.1. Taxonomy (GTDB): domain Bacteria; phylum Actinomycetota; class Actinomycetes; order Streptomycetales; family Streptomycetaceae; genus Streptomyces; species Streptomyces corynorhini. The sequence continues at coordinate 1,699 of NZ_QQNA01000179.1, read as the reverse complement.
CGAAGCGACCATCGGCTTCGAGGGCCCGGCCACCGTCGCCGCGATCATCCTGGAGACCATCCCCGGCACGGCCGGCATCATGACGCCGCCGCCCGGCTACCTCGCGGGTGTGCGCGAGATCTGCGACCGGTACGGGATCGTGTTCGTCCTGGACGAGGTGATGGCCGGCTTCGGGCGGACGGGCAAGTGGTTCGCCGCCGAGCACTTCGACGTCGTCCCCGACCTGCTGACCTTCGCCAAGGGCGTCAACTCCGGCTACGTCCCGCTCGGCGGCGTCGCCATCTCGGCCGCCGTCGCGGACACCTTCGCCACCCGCCCCTACCCCGGCGGACTCACCTACTCGGGCCATCCGCTGGCCTGCGCCGCCGCCGTCGCCACCATCGGGGTGATGGAGGACGAGAAGGTCGTCGAGCACGCCGCACACCTCGGCGCGACCGTCCTCGGCCCCGGGCTGCGCGAACTGGCCGCCCGGCACCCCTCGGTGGGCGAGGTGCGCGGTACGGGGGCGTTCTGGGCGCTCGACCTCGTACGGAACGCGGAGACACGCGAGCCGCTCGTCCCGTACAACGCCTCGGGCCAGGCGAACGCGCCGATGGCCGCCTTCGCCGCCGCGTGCAAGAAGGGCGGCCTGTGGCCCTTCGTGAACATGAACCGTACGCACGTGGTCCCGGCCTGCAACATCACCGAGGCCGAGGCGAAGGAGGGGCTGGCCATCCTGGACGCCGCGCTCACGGTCGCGGACGAGCACACCGTGTGACGCGCGATCCCTTACGCGGCGGAGGGAGGAGGGGTTCCCCCTGCTTCCCCCTGCTTCCCTCCTCCGCTCCCTCTCCTCCCTCCCGTCCCACCCGCCGCCCCTGGCTTAAGGTGTCCCAGAGCCGGCCGAGGGGACGGACGAGGGGCGGAACGACCATGCGTGCCAGCGGACCTGTGACCCGCAATACGTTGCGGCAACAGATCGCGGACGCGCTGCGTGACGAAGTGCTCGCGGGGCGTTTACTGCCCGGCCAGGAATTCACCGTCAAGCAGATCGCCGAGCAGTACGGAGTCTCCGCCACCCCCGTCAGGGAAGCGCTGGTCGACCTCTCCGCGCAGGATCTCCTCGACTCCGACCAGCACCGGGGCTTTCGCGTCCACCAGTTCTCGGTGGACGACTTCCGGGGCATGACCGAGGCCCGTGCGCTGATCGTCGACGCCGTCTTCCGCGACCTGGAGGGCGAGCGGCTGGCCGCCAGGGCGCACGGCGCGGTGCTGGTCTCCGTACGGCGCAGGGCCGAGGAGGCCGCGCGCGCGGCCAGGGGCGGGGATCTGAACATCCTCATCGGCTACGACCTGCGCTTCTGGCGCGAGCTGGGCGCTCTGGTCGCCAACCGCTACGTCGCGGAGTTCCTGCACCGGCTGCGCGTCCAGGCATGGGTCTTCTCCGTACCGTTCCTGCGTGAGGACGCCGAGGGCGGGAAGTGGCTGTGGAGCGGGCACGAGCGACTGGTGGACGCGCTGACCCTCGGCGACGCGGCGGCGGTACGGACCGTGATCGCCGAGTACGACGATCATTCGCTCAGGTGGGCGGACAGGCTGGAGCGTTCACGGCGGTGACGGAGCACGCGAGGGGCGCGGGACCGGCGGACGCGGCAGCGGACACGGACGCCGGAGCCGGAGCCGAAGGCGACATAGGCACGGACACGGGCACGGACACGGG